>NZ_JBFHGM010000323.1:0-5346 GCF_041583095.1 Draconibacterium sp. | reverse complement strand
ATTCATCCGCTTTACGGACAGCTACCGCCACACAAACAGTTTGCCGCAATAATGCCCAGCCGCGATGGAAGGCGTAAAATAATTCTTGCCACATCCATCGCCGAAACCAGTTTAACGATTGAAGGCGTTAAAGTTGTGGTTGACTGCGGTTTTAGCCGAACGCTTAAATTTAATCCCAACACCGGCTTATCGCGCCTTGAAACGGTGGAAATAACTTTAGATTCAGCCGACCAAAGAGCCGGACGCGCCGGCCGGCTTGGCCCCGGTGTTTGTTACCGCATGTGGACAAAGGCCACACATCATCACTTGAATAAACACCGCACCCCGGAAATTGAGGAAGCTGATCTGGCTTCGCTTGCGCTGGAAATGGTTAAATGGGGCGTTGACGATATCAATAAATTAACCTGGCTCACTCCCCCACCCAAAGGCCATGTTTTGCAAGCCAATGAACTGCTGGAGCAACTGGATGCCATTGAAGGCGGAAAGATTACCGAACACGGAAAAGCGATTCACAGACTCCCCTGTCATCCTCGGCTGGCACACATGTTACTTCTGGCGCAAAACGATGATTTAACAGCACTAGCATGCGATATTGCTGCCATTTTGGAAGAACGCGATCCTTTACCACGCGATGCCGGAATCGATATAAATCTGCGTATTGAGGCTTTGCGCCGCTATCGCAGCGGGACATTAAAAAACAAACGATTGAAACATATTGCCAAAATTTCGGCGCAATACCGGAAAATGCTCAATATTGATGAAGACAATTCATCAACAGATCCGTTTGAGACCGGTTTATTGCTGGCTTACGCCTACCCTGAACGTATTGCTCACGCAACTCCGGGTAACAATGCCCAATTTAAACTGGCTAACGGCAATATCGCTGCAGCAGGGCACGAAGACGACCTGGCACATGAAGACTGGCTGTCGATCGCAAGTGTAAATGCCCGCGATGGTGTTGGCCGCATATTCTTGGCCTCCCCTCTAAACCCACGCGATCTTGCACCAATGGTTAAAACCGTTGAATCCATAAGTTGGGATACAAAAAGAGGTGGTTTTTCAGCTTTTGCAGAATTACGAATAGGCAGTATTATTCTGCAACAAAAACCACTGCATGATTACGATATCGACCAGAAAATAAAGGCTATTTCTGATGCCGTAAAAAAAGAAGGTGCCTGGCTTCTCGATTTTAATCAGGAAGTGGAACAATGGCAAAACCGCATAATCAGTCTGAGGCATTGGGACACAGCGAATGATTGGCCTGATGTTAGTACCAGCCACCTGCTAACAACCAACTACGAATGGCTTTCGCCTTACCTTAATGCTATAAAAAAGCCGGAAGACCTGAAAAAAATAGACCTGAAGAAAGTGCTGCAAAATCACCTGCCTTATGAACTACAGCAATTATTGGATAAACTTGCACCGGAGAAACTTCAAGTACCAAGCGGATCAAATGTCAAGCTAAAATATGGCCCAGGAGGAGAAGCACCGGTTCTGGCTGTTCGCCTGCAGGAAATATTCGGTTTGCTCGACACGCCAACCGTTAACAATGGAAGAGTAAAAGTGTTACTACATCTTTTGTCGCCGGGGTTTAAACCGGTTCAGGTAACCGATGATTTGAACAGCTTTTGGACCAACACCTATTTCGAAGTTAAAAAGGAGTTAAAAGCACGGTATCCGAAACACCACTGGCCGGACAATCCGTTGGAAGCAGAGCCATTACGTGGCGTAAAACGAAAAAAGAATTCATAAGCATCTATTCTATATCCATTATGCTTTAGTGGATTTGTGCTATAACATTCAGAAATACGATGGCATCTTTCTTTCAATGAAAGCGGTACATCCATGCCCTTTATGCCCTGATTTACCGACAAGGTATAAAAATTCAGTTCCTTTACATCAGGGAAAAATTCAACAGCAAACAGGCCTCTCAATACTAAATAAAAGAAGAGAAAAGATCAATAAACCGGAATAAAACATTCTCCGGTTTCTTTTCAATATCTATTTTCAATACTGACCAAAAGGCCATGATTCAGGCACAAACACGGTTGTACTTAGTTGTACAAAACTAAAAATCAAGAAGTTATTTTTTGCAAAATCGTTTATAATCCTTAAATTATATCAGATAAAAAATAAGTGGTCTAACTCTATATTCAGTTTAGTCCAATCGAAATTTATAAAAAGTTTTAACCCATAACTAAATCTTTGTGTATGGAAAGTTTCGTAAAAATATTCCAAAACAAGCCACCGTATTTAAGTCATTTCCTAATCATACTTGTATTACTCTTTCCGCTTTGTATGGAAGCACAACCACTATATACTTTCTCATATAGCACGGGAAATACATACGACACCCTGAACACACCTCCTATTGAATTGTTTGTCAATGATATTGAATATGACGCATGGGATGACGGCCTCTCCGAAGCTCTTCCCATTGGTTTTACCTTTATATATAACTATAAACCCTACACAAAATTTAAAGTGTGCGCAAATGGCTTTATTTCATTGGATGAAAATTTTGGATGGAATGAAGATTTATTCTGGAACTACTTTGAAAGTGCCTATCGAAAGCTTGTTATTGCTCCGCTTTGGGATGATTTTATAATTAACGATGGCGGAAGTATCAGATACCAGTTAACCGGATCGGCAGGTAACAGAATCTTAAAAATCGAATTCAATGATCTGACGTTTTGGTTGGATGAAAATGAAAGATTTCACTTGAAATTCCAGGTATGGTTATACGAAGGAACAAATGTAATCGAATTCAGATATGGTGATGATGAATCGGTAAACAGTTGGTGGTCGTTTTCTGACGCAGGAATAAACATTGGGTTAAACGATGAACGCGATTATAGTTTTATGAGTATAACGCCCGGCCCAGAGCCAACATATAGTTTTACTGTTGATAAAGAAATTGGATTTACCAATATGGAAGATTACATTAATGACGGATTACTATACAGATTCACTCCTACCACCCGTTGGATAGGTTTAACCGACGATGACTGGTTTACCAAAACCAATTGGGAATTGGATACAATTCCGTCGGCTTTTGACAATGCATTGATTCCTGATTCTGCCATTAATCCTGTTATCAACACAAGTGGTGTAATTTGTAAAAATCTAACTGTTGAACCGGGTGGTAACTTAACAATAACCGGAGGAGGAGAATTAACGGTAAATGGCAACTTAGTTAATCAAGGTACAGTTACCGTAAGTTCCACGAGCGAATCAAGTTCCGGCTCAATGATAATTAAAGGTGAGTCTGATGCTACCATAAACTTTGAAAAATATATATCCGGCGATCCAAACTGGCACTTAATAAGCTCACCGGTTTCCGGGCAGGATATTTGGGGATGGGCTACTGCAACAGAAAATAATATTGCCACCAATTCATCAGAATACGCAATTACAAGTTATATCGAAGAAAATGACAATTGGGACAACTACCCGTCAATAGATCCGGGCACGAACTTTACGCTGGGCAAAGGCTATTCTACACTGCGTGAAACTTCAGGTTATGTATCTTTTTCGGGACAAATAAATTTAAGTGACATTTCTAATATCCCCATTTCATATGTAAATAAAGGATGGAATTTATTGGGAAATCCATTTACTTCATCCATAGCTGCAACCAACGCTGCGTCGGGTACTGATCGTCTTTTATCAGTTGCCAATATTGAAAATATGGATCCGAATTTTGCAGGCCTGTACTTATGGGATCCTTCGTCAGGACAGTATGTAATAATCAACAATTCGGGAGGAACACCAGACGGCACATTAAATCAGGACTACATACAAGCAGGTCAAGGCTTCTTCGTGCGCGCAAAAGACAATAGTTCCCGAAGTTTTAGCATTTCAAAAACGATGCAAGCTCATCAAACCTCCATACCATTAAAATCGGAAGACAATGGGTGGCCAACAATAAAACTTACTGCAACCGGCGGCAATAGTGTTAGCAATACCCTGGTAACCTTTAATGCATCAATGACAACTGGTCTTGATGTAACTTACGATGCAGGTATGTTCAAAGCAAATCCTGATTTTGCGCTTTATACAAGACTGGTTGACGATAATGGGGTCGATTTTTCGGTTCAATGTCTGCCATCTGACTACGATAATTTAGTGATCCCATTGGGACTTGATGCTCAGGTAGGTGTTGAAGTCAATTTTACTTCAGCAGCATTTAATCTTCCGGAAGAATGCCATATTACCATTGAAGATAAAGTGAAGGGAACTTTTACTTCCTTAAAAGAAGGAAATGAATATTCTTTTGTCTATACTGATGAATATAAAAATTCAGAGAAACTGTTTTTGCATACCAGTAGTAATGTAGCTACCAGTGCCAATGTTGTAGCACTTAACAATCCTTTTGAAATTAGAACAAACACCCGGCAAGATTACATTCAAGTGATTTCCACGGAAGAGAAACCTGCTCGCGTAAATATTATCGACATTTCAGGACGCATCCTGATTTCGGAAGAGATTTACAAAGGAAATAACAATTTGATTCGCTTCTCTATCAAACCGGGAGTTTATATCATCAATATAAAAAATGAAACTTATAACCATAGTAGGAAAATCATCTGGACAAAATAGCAGAAGATGATTTATGTATCCAGTATACCATTCATGTTACATTAAACGACCAAAAAATGAAACACTTGTTACTATTATCAATCCTATTTGCCATTTGTAATATTCACGCTTTTGGTCAAAATATAACATTAACATTTTTGGGAGAAAACAGTTTTAATAATGCACCATTAACTATTGATAGCATTCAAATAATTAACAATACCAATGGTACAGATACGCTGGTTAGCGGCAATATTTTTTCAATCTTAATATCGTCATTGGACATTTTAGATGACCAGGAAAACAATAATTTTGTTGTTTACCCAAATCCCTTCGACAATTCAGCTAACATTATCTTTAATTCGAATTTCTACGAACGGGCGCAAATAAACATTTTTTCTGTAAATGGCAGGAAAATAGCGGAATGGAATGATTTTATTAGCGTTGGAGAGAATAAATTGTTTTTAGAATCAAGTGTAAAGGGAGTACTTTTTTTAACGATCTCTTCACCAAATTTACGACTAAAAGCAAAGTTAATTTGTAACAAAAGCAGTGGAACAGCCGATTTAAAATTGATTGACAATTCCTACTCCCCAATAACGAATTATAAAATCAAATCTGGCAGTAATTTATACAACACTTTTGAATACAGAACCGGTGACAGCCTTACTTTTATCGGGTATTCAGGAGAAATTGTATCAGAAACCATTCATGACATACCTATTGGAGACAAAACTTATACCCTTATTTTTGATGTAACAAACT
>NZ_JBFHGM010000322.1:0-5412 GCF_041583095.1 Draconibacterium sp. | reverse complement strand
GGGCCGGAGCATTCAAATTCAACGAAAAAGCACGTGTTGCACTGGAGAAATTCTACCAACGTGAAGACACACTGAGTTTAGGAGTTTGTAACGGTTGCCAGGTAATGGTAGAACTGGGCGTTGTTTATCCTGAACACAGCATTCAACCAAAAATGTTACACAACGAATCGGGCAAATTCGAATCGTCGTTCCTGAATGTTGATATTCTTGACAATAAATCGGTGATGTTGGAGAATATGGCCGGCATGAAACTGGGAATCTGGGTAGCACACGGAGAGGGTAAATTCTACCTGCCGTTTAACGAAGATCAGTACAATATTCCGATGAAATACAGCAACGAAGGTTATCCGGGTAATCCAAACGGATCGCACTTTAATGCAGCATCGTTGTGTTCTGATGATGGCCGTCATTTGGTAATGATGCCTCACCTGGAGCGTGCTTTCAAACCGCACCTTTGGGCAAATTACCCTGCCGACCGAAAACTGGATGAGGTGGCACCATGGATTCAGGCTTTTGTAAATGCCAAAAACTGGATTGAAGAAAAAACGAAATAAAACATAACGAGTCATAGTATCACTTTGAGTGATGCTATGACTTCTGGAATGAAAGCCGCAACTCATTTTGGGTTGCGGCTTTTTTGTTTGGAACTATTTTAAATTAACGTAATGTTGAGCCTTATATAACAAAATACTTTTGGAATATGTTAAAATAATTATCTTTAAAATATTAATAGATAGGGGTTTCCATGTTACATCGATTGTTTAATGTTAAATACCAGATATATTGGATCGCTTTGGGAGTTGCTTTTTTGCTAACTATTCCCATAAGTTTTTTACTCCCTGATTTTACAGCGTATTCAGTAAAGCTGGTAGCTAAAGAAAGGGTTCCTGCCAATTGCGTCATCACTTATCATGATTTGGACTTCGATGGAAAGTCTGAAAAAATTGAATTTATCAAAGATTTTATGGGAACACCGGCAATTTTGGTAGAAAGTGGTGGAAAACTTCTGTATCAGAAGAATTTTAAGGGCGAATTTGTTAAAGGTTCTTTCTTTTGTGTGGATGATTGTAACGCTGATGAACGATGTGAAATACTTTGTTTAACCACTCAGAATGATTCTGTTTTTCTTCATATAGTTGAAGGAATAACAGGTGATTTCAAAACAAAAGAATTGTTTGTAACTACTTTTCAAAAGCATGCAGGGAATCCTGATTACGGAATTTACTTTCCTGCAATGGAAGATCTGGATAACGACGGGTATAAAGAGGTTATTTTACCCTTTATGTGTGGGTTTACTGCCGCCACCCGGAAAGTATGTATTTATGATATTTTTCACAAAAAACTAAAAACATCTCCATTGTCAGGAACAGCAATAGGCAGGAATATGTACTATGCTGACATTGATAATGACGGAAAGAAGGAGCTCATGGGAAGTTCAGATGCCTACGACAATTGCGACGAAGAGTATCCTTTCTCAGATCATTTTGCCTGGTTGATGGTATTGAATTCAGAAGCCCGGTTTTTATTCGATCCGATAAAAATAGGAAGTTACTCAACAACAGTGGGGACTTGCCCTTTGTTTGATGAGAATGGACAGGCAGCGCTTGCTGTTTTTTCAAAACATATTGGTAATAGTGGCGATACTTCGTTTTTGGGGCTGTATAACGCGAAAGGTGAAGTGCTTCGTAAAAAAATGATTCCCTATCAGCAAAACCTTCGGAATGCAACTTTATATGTAAACTATCCCGCAGATTATCCTCAAGAACTAATCATTTACCGCGAAGATGGTTTACTTGAAACGTATAATCAAAATTTAGAACTAATCAACGCTGAACAATCGGTGTCGCACAATGGAAAATTGGGAGAGCTGGACGTGGATGGTGATGGTGCAAAGGAATACATTCTTAAGGACAGATCAAATCTTAACTATTGGATTACCCGTGATGATTTTAGCGCCCCGGCTAAACTTCCCGGCTTATCAAAGTTTCTGACAGGAAATAGCTATTTGTCTGTGGTTGAACCGGATAAAAATACCTTTTCAATACAGAACGAGGGAGATTATTACACGTTTTCGTATCATAAGAACCGCCTATACCGTTGGCGATTATTGACAAACATACTGTTATTCTCTTCAGTATATGGGGCAGTTTATGGTATTGGTTTTTTATTTCAGTTTTTTATTAAACGGCGTTACGAGACTGAAAAGAAAATTGCACAAATGCAGTTAGTTGCTATTGAAAATCAATTAAATCCCCATTTTAATTTAAACGTTTTAAATTCAATCGGAGCATTGTATGAAACGCACGAAAAAGAAAAAGCACAGTACTATTTCGGGAAATATAACAAGCTGTTAAGGCAATCACTTTTTCAGTCGGGGCAGTTAACGGTTTCATTAACAGAAGAGTTGGAGTTTACCAAAAATTACCTCGAACTGGAAAAACTCAGGATGAATGAAGGTTTTGAATATAAAATTGTAAATGCTGATCACTTGCCCGAAATCGATATTCCTAAAATGTTGATCCATACTTTTGTGGAAAATGCCATTAAACACGGCTTAAAGCATTTAAAAGGAAAAGGTTTGCTTTTGATCGAATTTATGCAGCAAGCGAATAACTTGAAAATCATCATTTCCGACAACGGAATCGGAAGGGAAAAAGCAAAGCAATACTCATTAATGAGTACCGGTAAAGGTATGGAAATAGTAAATAAAAGTCTCGATTTGTTTTTCAATACACAGGATATTCGAATTGAATATAAAATAAATGATCTTTATACCGAGGCAGGAGAAGCGGCTGGAACACGTGTTGAAATTAAAGTGCCACTTTAAATGGGTACGTCATGTTGAACTGGTTTCAGCATCTGCTTAAAAACGTTAAGACATTGATATTTCCGGGATATAATGACGAAAACAAAAATGATGGAAAAAACAACAGCGGTATTAGTCGACGATGAAAAGCAATCCCTAAACCGGATGGCCGATTTGCTTAAATTATTCCCACATGTAGAAATACTGCACAAAGTAGCTGATCCCGAAGTGGCAATTGACCGAATTGTGAGTTGTAAACCCGGTCTTGTTTTTATCGATGTTGAAATGCCCGGGATGACGGGGTTCGAGGTGGTAAAACGAATTCGCGAACAATTTGTATTTCCCGAGTTTATTTTTGTTACCGCTTACAGCCAGTATGCTATAAAGGCCATAAAAGCAGAAGCTTTTGACTATTTGCTGAAGCCCGTAGATATTGATGATTTGCGCGAATGCCTTGAACGGTTTAACCAAAAGAAAAACCACTTTCCACACATTGAAAACTCGGTGTTAAGCGAGCGCGAAAAAGAAATTGCCCGACTGCTTTGTAAAGGACTTACCTCGCAGCAAATTGCTGATCTCCTCTTTATTAGTAAACATACTGCCGATACGCATCGAAGACGAATTCTTGACAAATTAGGCGTGAGGTCGACTGCAGAGCTTATTGTTATGTGGAATGGAATTTCTTCATGGGCATAACAATCTGCCATTCCTTCCATTGTTAGCCTAAATTTCTAGCCCCTTATTTCTGATAGCCTTACTTCAATTGAAGATGGTATTTATACCCATAAAGTATTATCAGTATTACTCATAATGATTAGTATAAAGCGTTGAGGAGTAAGTATTTTTAAATCAGAAAATTAATCCTGAATTATTGCTTGCACCTTTTACTATGTTAAAAACCAGAGTTAATCAATTAACCAAAACAAACCATTGTTATCCAACCGAGCTTATTCCTTTACACATCACTATTTCAGGGGACATTGAATCGAAACATGCTCATTTTGCCGATAATCACGCAACAAATTCCGCTAATTGCCACTCAATTCGTGAGAATCAGTGTCTGAATACCAATATTCAGACATCAACTCCCGGTAATCAATCATTAAAAACCGGGAACCACTTATCAAAAATCAGGAATCAAGAAGCAATTACCGCCATTTACCGGATAAAAACCATTAGTGGGAACTTGCAATGTGCAGTAATTCAGTGTTTAGCGCAAAATCCTTTCAACGGTTTACTATACGATGTACTAACTTTTAAACATTATTATCATGGGAAAAAATTCTAAAGATTACATTCCATCCGACAAGTACCAACTTGAAGCATGGGCAAAACAATTTGCAGCTACAGTAATTAACAATGTTGGAAAATATGGCATTAGTCAGGAACAGGCCGATGCCATAAACAGTGCCTCGCAGGAATACTCGGGCGACCTGGTTACCGAGAAACAACTGGTCGACCAGAAAAACCAACAGGTTAAACTCACTCAAACCGACCGCAAAACCCTGGTGAAACTCAGCCGTAACATGGCCCAGTTTATAAAAAACAACCCCAATTACACCGACAAGGTAGGTAAGGAATTTGATATTATAGGTGCCGAAGTACACCACGACACCGATAATGCCCAACCGGTACTAAAAGCCAAAAAGGTGCCTCACGGCTGGGAATTTTCCTTTGGCCTCGAAAGTTATTACTCGGGAGTAAATATTTACCGCAAACGCCCCGGCGAAGAAAACTTCTCGTACCTCGCTACCGATACCCGCAGCCCGTATGTCGATAACCAGCAAATGGAAAACGGCACCCAGTATTACGCTTACTTTATTCTAGGCGATATAGAAGTGGGTCAGCAGAGTGATGTAGTTACTGTAGGGGTGTAAAAATAATGACTGATTAACATTTCCAGGAGCTTTGCTTTGGAGAGGGTTAATCTGCACATGTATTATTGAATTGTATTTAAACTAAGAGGTCTAAATCTATTTTTATTATGAAAAGATTATTTATTTTTCTTTTTCTCAGCTCCACCTTTATATGTTCAGTTTATAGTAATTCTGTTGATACTATAACAGCAAAAACTGTAGCCACGAATTTCTATCTTGCAAGAATTTCACAGAGCTCTCAATTGAAATCACGAAGTTTGTCCGAAGAAGGAATTGAACTTAAATTGTCACATCAAGAGTTTGATTATGCAACAAATTTAAAAAGCCTTTCTGTACCATACTATTATGTTTTTAACGTAAATGATAATGATGGCTTTGTTATTGTTTCTGCTGATAACCGTACAGTTCCAATCTTAGGATATTCTTTTTCTGGAAAGTTTGATCAAAATGATAGTCTGCCACCTGCTTTTATTGAATGGATGAATCATTACAAGAAACAAATTAATTACATAAGATCGAGCAATAAAGATCCAGTAACAGACATTAATTCTGAATGGTCAAAATATTTGACAAAAAACTCATTGAAAAGTTCTTCCATTATTGAAGAAGTACTTCCGTTGTTATCGACAGAGTGGGATCAGACTTGTAGTTATAACAGATATTGTCCAGAAGATTACTCTGGGATCTGGTCATATCTTGATTACTGTGGACGAGTACCTGTTGGCTGTG
>NZ_JBFHGM010000321.1:0-5423 GCF_041583095.1 Draconibacterium sp. | reverse complement strand
TGCTTTTAAAAATCTAAAACACTTCTATCTCTTTTATGTGAAAAAGCATATGCACCAAGACTTTCCCAATACGGTCTCGTATAATCGTTTTGTTGAACTTCTTCAATCATCGGCACTTCCCATGACCTTATTTTTAAAAACTTGCTGTTTAGGCGATTGTACAGGAATATCTTTTGTTGACTCAACTCCAATAAGGGTGTGTAAAAACAAACGCATCCCCAGACATAAAGTCTTTGAGGGGATTGCAGAACGTGGTAAATCCACCATGGGCTACTTCTTTGGATTTAAACTCCACTTCATTATTAATGATAAAGGGGAAATTTTGAACTTTGTTATAACGCCTGGAAATATAGATGACAGAGCCCCGTTGAAAGAACAAAAGTTTGTTGAGAAAATTAAAGGAAAACTTTATGCAGATAAGGGCTATGTATCAAAGAAACTTACTGAAGTTCTTTTCGTTGATGGACTTCATCTAATCACTCATATCCGTAATAACATGAAGAATGTCCTAATGGAAATGAAAGACAAAATATTACTACGGAAACGCTCTGTTATAGAGACCATTAATGATAAACTTAAAAATATTTGTTCTGTAGAACATTCAAGACACAGATCTTTTGCAAACTTTATTACAAATATGATTTCTGG
Organism: Draconibacterium sp.; assembly: GCF_041583095.1. Classification (NCBI taxonomy): domain Bacteria; kingdom Pseudomonadati; phylum Bacteroidota; class Bacteroidia; order Marinilabiliales; family Prolixibacteraceae; genus Draconibacterium; species Draconibacterium sp. The sequence continues at coordinate 4,775 of NZ_JBFHGM010000321.1, read as the reverse complement.
TCTAATTGCTTATCACTTTTTTCCTAAGAAACCTGCTATTAAATATGAAGAAATTTGCACAGACCAATTGGCCATATTTTAAATCGAACTCGGGTTATTATGAATTTTGATTTCAGAATGAATAGGCAATAGGCTAAAAACAGTCGGCAAAATTCTAATGTTTCTCATGTGCCTATGTGGTTTAATAAACTCTGTGCCTTGGCGTCTTTGTTTTAAACTCTTCTTTTCAGCGATAATCAGCTAAATCAGTGTTATCTACGTTCAAAACTTTTATTGTTTTTTCAATCGGATGGTGCCAAAACAAGCCATTTCCCTTTCAGGGAAACCAACAGCGAAAAGAATTTCGAATAATGATTAACGATTTTTGATTGCAGAATGAGCAGGCAGTAAGCAAAAAACAGTCGGCAAAAGTAATGTGATCTATGTGTCTAATGTGGTTGAAAACAGCTTTGAGTCTTTGCGTCTTTGTGTTTTAACTCTTCTTTTCAGCGATAATCAGCTAAATCAGTCTTATCAGCGTTAAAAACTTTTATTGTTTTTTCAATCGGTTTGTGCCAAAACAAGCCATCTCCCTTTCCGGGAAACCAACATCAAAAACGGTCTCAATTTCATTATCAGCAATGATATTTATGGTAAAACGTGCCCGACCTCCCGGAACAAAGTTTTCGATCCGTTCGGTTTCAAAAACCAGTTGTGTTGGTGTTGAGATGGAATCATTCAAAGCATATTCGGTAAAATAACCTTCGTTGTGGTACTGACGGAATAGTACGACTTTTCGGGCACTGTCGAAACTTATTATTCCTTTATCGTCGTGCACTTCACCATCTGCATTTTGTGCTGTTGGTTCAAACGCTGAGTGGTGTTTTACTTCGATGTATTGTTTGTTCATCAGCCACGAATAATCGGCTGTAATTTTCGATTTGGCATTTCCGAAACCCTCGCCAGTACCTTCCCACTTTCCAATTATGGTTTCAAAACGGCTTAAAGGTTTTTCCTGTGCAAACAAGCTAAATGAGGCTACAACTAAAATGAAAGTAGCTAGTCTCTTCCAATTCATTGTTTCTTTTTTTTCTGGTACGACTGACGGTGTTTGTGCTGGCTGTTTCCTTTTTTGTATTTATGAAATTTCCCGTGTCCGTGCTTTTTCCCTTTCGAAGGAGTTCGCCATGCCGGGCCTTCGCCAAACTGTTCGGGAAGCGGAATTTTAAATACTTCGCGCTCGATCAGCTCCTCAATACGATGGAACTTGTACATGTCGTCTTCGTTCACCAGCGTAAGTGCCACTCCTGTTGAATCGGCACGCGCAGTACGTCCAACGCGGTGCACATAGTCTTCGGCATCGCCCGGCACGTCGTAGTTGATCACCAGGTTAATATCTTTAATATCGATACCGCGGCTCATTACATCGGTAGCCACCAAAATACGAATCCGTCTGGATCGGAATCCGTTCAGCACATTTTCGCGCTCACGTTGTTCCAGATCCGAAGAAATAGCTTCGGCATCAAAACCTTTCTTTTTTAGCCTTTTTGCTAATTCGTTGGTTACGCGTTTGGTAGAGCAAAAAATGATAACACTGCTGTAATCCGGGTTTTCCGAAATGAGGTGCGCCACCAAATCGCCCTTTTGTTTATCGTAAATAAGGTACGCGGCCTGTAACACGCCTTCTGCCGGTTTCGACATGGCAATGTTTATCTCCTTTGGACTATTCAGGATCTCCGAAGCCAGTTTCCTGATCTTCGGTGCCATAGTTGCGCTAAACATCAGCGTTTGGCGCTCTTTTGGCAGATATGAAATAATCTTTGTTATGTCTTCGTAAAAACCGATGTCGAGCATCCGGTCGGCCTCATCGAGAATCAGAAATTCGATCTTATCAAATTTTACGTAGCCCAGGTTCAGGTGCGAGATCAGTTTTCCGGGAGTAGCAATAATAATGTCGGCTCCTTTGGTCAATGCCCGTTTTTGTTGGCCCCATTCGTCGCCATCGCCACCGCCGTACAAGGCAATGGAATGGATGCCCATGGTATAGCCAATTCCCTGCACCTGCTGATCGATTTGCATGGCCAGCTCGCGCGTTGGAACAATAATCAGCGTTGAGGTTTCTCCGCCGGGTAAATCGGCAATTAAATCAAGAATAGGGAGCAAAAAAGCTGCGGTTTTTCCTGTTCCGGTTTGGGCACAGGCAATCAGGTCGCTACCTTCCAATATAATGGGAATTGCCTGCTCCTGAATCGGAGTAGCATTTTTAAATCCCATGTATTCTATGGCATCCAATAAATCGTAATTAATGCCAAGTTCTTCAAATGTCATTCAATGCTTTTAATATGTGCTACAAATGTAGTTAAAATAAACGGCACGCTGTGGTTCCGCAATTCTATGTATGAACCAAACTGTCAACAATTAAAAAGATCATCATAAAAAGATAGAGGAAATTGAGCTTGTAGAAAGAGGGGCGAACTTTAAACTCGTCCTGAACAAACACCGCCATAGTAAGCGACGACAGCAGGTAAAAAATGTAAAATAGCAGCAAAAACATGATGAGTTTGTTGCCGATAACAAAAAAGATAACCAGAAATGCTGATGCAATTGTTGTGAGAATCCAGGTGTAGGTTACCCGTTTTATTTGTAGTTCGGAAAAAAGCTGGTTCAGACTGGGCATTTTTGCCAGTTTGTATTGCTCGCCAAACATCAACAACAGCAACCAGAAATGCGGAATTTGCCCGATAAAAAAGAAGGCTGCTACCAATAATATTATTTCAGAGGAAAGACTTCCACCTGCTCCGGCCCAACCGATCATTGGTGGAATTGCGCCAACCATCGATCCGGGAATAACCGCAAAAGCCGATACTTTTTTTAGTGGTGTGTAAACGCCGTTGTAAAAGAATAGTGTAAGCCAGCTTAAAACCAAAGCCATTGGCGGATTGCTAATAATAAGAACGATTGAACCAACAAGCGCAAAAGCAATGGCTACCAACAATGCATTTTGGGGGCTGATTTTTCCGCTTGGTAACGGCCGGTCTTTTGTGCGTGGCATTTGTGCATCAACATCGCGCTCCTGCCAGTGGTTGAGAACACTCGAACTGCAAGCCATAAAAAAAACGCCCAGCAACAACCACCAGCCCTGTGCATCAACATTGTGGGTAAAAAGCACATAACCGGTTAATGCCGACAACGCAATGGGTAACGATATTCGCACCTTGCCCAATTCATAGATTATTTTTAGCTGCTGTTTCATTATTTTGTTTGAACCACATAAACCCAAAGATTTTCGAACCACATTAGGCACATAGGACACATTCGTATTTTGCCTAATGCTTTTGCCTACTGCCTACTAATCCTGAAATCTTAAATCGTTAATCTTCATTCTGCAATCTTCTTTTTCCCTCCTCATTCACTCAATCACTTATTTACTATTCTTCCTAGTCCATCCTTCGACTACGCTCTGGATGACTCTTTGCCTACTGCCTACTTTTTTCTTTTTGCCTTTCTACTTTTGCCTTTTGCCTTATAAAATCTACTTCAACGTTTTCAGATACTCAATAATATTATCGATATCGTCATCCGAAAGTTGACCTTCGTACGTTACCATTAATCCTTTATTGTATCCGTCCACTACATCGGCATTCGGTTCGTAAATCGATTTCCGAATGTAATCTTCGTCCACCGTAACCTGACGTGTTTCGCGCCCCGTTTGAACTGTATGTTCGGCACCCCATATTCCTTTAAAACTCGGGCCAACCAGCTTGGTTCCATCCAGCGTGTGACAGGCAAAACAGCCAATATTCTGCATAATTCGTTTACCCGTTGCCGCCGGCGAGTCTATCGCGGCTGCCGTGGCTGCAACATTTGTTGTATCGGCTATCCACGTTTGGAATGCCGAATCTTCCATCACCTCCACATAAGTGTACATGTAGGAGTGTTGCAATCCGCAATACTCGGCACAATACAACTCATACGTACCCACTTTTTGCGGCTCAAACCACATAAAGTTATCCTTCTTTCCGGGTACCATATCCTGCTTTACACGAAACGCCGGTATGTAAAGACTATGCAACACATCCATGGCCACCAGGTTTAATTTTACCGGCTGGTCTTTTGGCAGAAAAAGTGTATCGGTACGTCGGCCGTTTTCATATTCAAAACTAAAGTTCCACATACGTCCGTAAGCCGTAATTTCCATCGCGTCTTTTGGTGCTCGTTGCATGGGTTTCCAACCTGCCCAGCCGTAGTAAAACATCAGCATGGTAATAAGAAAAGGAATAACGGTCCAAATAATTTCGAGTTTTGTACTTCCTTCAATCTGGGTTGCTTTTGGATTCTTTTTCTTATTGTACTTAAAAATGAAGACAAGCATTACCACCGTTAGCCCGATAAGGAACAAAAACGATATGCCCATTATGACAAGAAATGCAGTGTCGACACCCTGAACAAAATTTGAGGCTTTGGTTATTTCTGAGCTATACATAATTATACTCTATAGAGGTAATCTAAAAAGGTTATCACAATCACAACCACAAAAATGGCAAATACAAAGGCCACCATAAGTTTTATGTATGGTTTGTCGTATTTCAGGTGCATAAAATAGGTTAACACCAAAACCGATTTTACTACGGCAAATAACAAAGCTGCGGCAACAGTGAATTCCCCCAGTTCTATTGAAGTTATTCCTATCGATGCAAAAGTTAGTGCCAACAGCGCCACCAAAACGATGACGTATAATCGGTACGGAACGATATGATGATGTTTATCTTCTGACATAGTGTTAGTTTTAATGGATG
>NZ_JBFHGM010000320.1:0-5438 GCF_041583095.1 Draconibacterium sp. | reverse complement strand
TATTACTATCAGCTCGGCTCAGTTACACCTATGGCAGTTATGGGCGAATTTAGATCAGACAATGCGCTAATGGATGAAGCTCCATACACTGAATTTGATGAATTCGATAATGGTTTAACAGCAATGGAAGATCAATTCATGGGGCCTTTTTATACAGCTTTATATAAGTCGATCTTAAGTGCAAATAACGTAATTGAAAATTCAACAAATGCAAAAGAGGTTGGTGAAGCTAAATTCTTGCGCGCTTTGTCATATTTTAAATTGGTGAAAGTTTTTGGCGATGTTCCTGTAAATCTATCTGCCACACCTAGTTTAACAGATGTCTCTGTTTTATCAAGGCAACCGGCTGCAAATGTTTACAATAATGTAATCATTCCTGATTTTACTGATGCAATTGCAGTTTTAGATGCTGAAATAGACAATGGAAGAGCGTCTAAATACGCAGCTCAGGGAATGCTGGGAAAAGTGTATATGCAAATGGGCGATTTCAGTAATGCAGCAACACAGTTAGCTGCTGTTGTAAACGGAGCTGCTGCTGCAGGGATTGAATTAAAAGATAATTTTGATGAGATTTTTGGTGCGGAAAATGAGGTTGAGAATTCTGAAATCATATTTTCAACCCAGATATCAAGTTCAATAATAGACGAATATTCGCCTGCCTCAGATTTTTGGAATTGGTATGTTGGAGACGATCCAAAAGCAGATTTTCCTGTTGATCAGGACTTAGTTGCTGCCTTTGATGCTAGCGATGCCAATGGAGGAGGTACGGATTTAAGAAGAGCTGTAACTTTAAGAGAGGATGGATTAACAGCTGTAAAATTTCCCAAAGAAGGAGGCATGGGTGCTGAACATGACTGGATAGAACTGAGATTAGCAGATGTAATTTTATTGTATGCAGAAGCATTGAATGAGAATGGATCTTCTGCTGAAACCGTTCTTGATTTATTGGATCCTATCCGCACAAGAGCAGGATTATCCGTTTTAGACCACAATGTGATAAATACTAAGGAATTGGTTCGGCAAGCGATTGCAGACGAAAGAAGACTGGAATTAGCTTTTGAAGGACAAAGATGGTTTGATTTGGTGAGAAGTGGTACTGCACAATCTGAATTGGGAGAAACATTTGATAGTAAATACTATTTATTTCCTATTCCAATCTCAGAAATTCTGGCAACCGATGGAGTAATTACACAAAATGATGGTTATTAATATATAAGGTTTGTTGAACCTTGTTTCGGGGAGTATGGAATAATCCTGCTCCTCGGTTTAAAGTTACATCAATACATGGGATTAATACAATCCTGGTTATTAGTTGAGTTTTAGTTTAGTTAGAATCTTGAAGGGGATGGTACTTCCCATCCCCTTTATTTCTCTCATTGTAATAAAATTTCCAGATGAATTCACGAAGGTCGTTTATAAAAAGATCACTACTTGCTTCCATGGTTCCTTTAACTGGTCTTACTCCTGTATTCGGGATGAGTATTTTGGGGGGCAATAGCAAAAGAAAGGTTTACATTTTTTCGAAACACCTGCAATGGCTGGATTTTGACGAAATGGCATTAACGGCCAAAAACATTGGCTTTGACGGAATTGATTTAACCGTTCGACCCAAAGGACATGTTATACCGGAACGGGTAAAAGAAGATTTGCCTAGAGCAATTAACGCAATTAAAGCGGCAGGTTTGGATGCAGACCGAATGACTACCGCCATAACCGATCCGGAAGATGCTTTAACCATCGATATTCTGGAAACAGCAGCTAAAGAGGGAATAAAGAACTATAGACTCGGGTGGTTCGACTATAATCCAACTCTTTCTATTGAGGAAAATATCACTGGATTCAATTTGAAATTAAGAGGATTAGCAAAGCTGAATAAAGAACTGGGTTTAACGGCTGCTTACCAGAACCATGCCGGCGAAATGGCGGGTGGTCCTGTTTGGGATATGAGCTTGATGCTGGATGGGATTGATCCGAATTTGGTTGGAGTAAGATACGATATCAGGCATGCAACGGTTGAAGGAGGTACCTCGTGGCCACTGGGAATGAAACTTCTTGCAGACAAAATCAATAGCTTCGATGTAAAAGATTTTATCTGGAAGAAAACTGACGGGAAATGGCGACCTTTTAATGTGCGGGTTGGTGAAGGAATGGTTGATTTTGATCGTTATTTTCAAATCATTGATGAGTTAAGTATTAAAGGTGATTTTACAATTCATTTGGAATACCCAATTGGCGGTGCCGAACATGGAGCAACAACACTGTCCTGTTCTTCAGACGAGGTAATATCAGCCATGAAAAAGAACCTGAACACTTTACGGAGTTTCTTATAAAAGACTAATCAATAATAAAATGATTCAAAGATTCATATATAGTTGTTTGTTTCTACTGCCTTTTGCTGTGTTTGCACAAAATAGTGGAGTAGCCTACAGTCATGTACCCACAAATGCAGAAATTATAGAATTACTCGATGTAAATTATAGCTCCGAACTACAAGCTATACAAAACAACTACAAGCAAGGAAATACAGAACAGGCTCTTGAAGAGCTTGCAATATATTTTAAGGAAAGATTCTCCGAACGCTATTTTTTCGATTGGAAAAACTTTGAAAATCGTTTTTCAGAATACAACCAGATGTATGCTGACCGTGAAGAATTTCATAAAAAAGATGCAGCAAAACACCTGGAATTGTACCCCGCCTCAACACAATGGAAAATAGGTTTTGAAAACCTGAAAGGCGAAACAGTTACATCATATCCGTATCGCCACTTAACACGACAACATAAAGCTGGTAGTATTGCATTTTTGTACCATTACACCGGCAACAAAAAATACCTGGATTATATTCCGGAGCAGGCTGCTTCATTAAATACAGCTTTTAACAATAATGAATTTGAAACGATAGAAGACGGTAATGGTGCTTACGAATGTTATCGTGCCGGAAACCGAGTTTGGAATTGGCTACTGGTTCATCAAATTCTTTTGGCATCCGATGATTATTCAACTACACAGCAACTGGAAATGATTCGCACGTTCCTGCATACGGGGGCCAAACTGTACCACCATCATCCGGTTTACACCGAAGGAAACCACCAAACACGTGGAATGAGTGCGTTGGCAATGCTGGCATTTCTTTTTCCCGAAATTGAAGGTTCCGACCTTTGGAAAGAAAGATCACTGAAACGTTTGGAAGAGCATCTTGAAAAAGAAATTTATGGCGATGGCTTTCAATTCGAGCGTACGGTACATTACCATATCGACGATATTGAAAATTATTTTTATCCTTACCAGTTAGCCAAACTAAATCGTATTGAATTAAAACCTATTTGGGATACAAGAATAAAAGGACTTTTTGATGTGTTGCTGAAAATTGCTATGCCCAACAAAAAAGCTCCTGTTTTACAAGACGATACCGATTCGCCCTGGGCTGAATACAACGAGATTGATCATACGATGGCTTTGGGAGCCGTCTTGTTTGGAGAACCCGATTACGTTTATTTCGCCTCCACAAAAGTATCGACTGAATATTATTGGTATTTAAAACCGGAACGGCTGGCGCGGTTAAGCTCCGTTCAGAAGAATGAGCCGCAACTGGGATCATGTGAACTCCCGGAAACAGGTTATTATATGATGCGAAATGGTTGGGGGGCGAAGGATGTCTATGCCATTGTATCGGCAGGCTTAACACCCGAAAAGCCTGACCATCAGCATGCCGATATGCTGGGATTGCAGCTTTGTGCATTTGGAAATGTTTTGCTTCCGAACTACCAGGTAAGATACTATTTGCCCGATTTTCCCGAATTTAAAAACTCATGGGTAAAAAGCGTTGCACTGCTTGATTCAATCCCTCAGGGGCGTGAATGGAAAGGAAACAAGGGCGGAAGCGGTTTTGGAAAGTTTGAAAATTTGCCCGAACCAAGAGTGTTGGCGTGGGAAAAAAATAAGGAATTCGATCTTTTTGTAGGAAGCCACAATGGATACGACAAAGAAGGAGTTAAAACCTACCGAACTGTAATTTTTATAAAAGATGGTTTCTGGATTGTTCGCGATCAATTTATTGCAAACGGTGGACAACATACAACACAGCAGGTTTGGCAGGGACATTACGATGTGGAAAAAGAAGGAAAACATACACGTTCTGTTTTTCCGAACGGAGCTGGATTGGAAATCATTCAATTGGGCGACTCTGCCGACCAAATTTCAGAAGCATCAGCTCGCGGAAAGGGGAGAAGTGTATTTCAAAAAAGCTTTCATAACGAAACTTCGTGGACTACACTTTTATTTCCATTCGAGAATTTTGAAGAGCGTTTGATGATAGGTGATTACAACGAATTCAAAGCAAATGAATGGAACATTGTTTCAGGGATAAACAGCCCGGTTAAAACCAATGCAAAACAGGTAGTTTATAAAAAAGAAGACTTTATCTTTCTGGAAGCAACGGAATTGGCAGTTGATGACAAAGTCGTTTCTGTAAGCTCAAAAAGCGATTTGTGGGTGAAGCTCGAAGAAGATAAATTGGAAATAACCAATTGTGGAATAATAGAGGTTGAGATTAATAATACGCCGGTTAAACCAGGAAAAACAGTAATATTATAATGAACGAAACAAAGGTAAATAAGAGTATATTGCAAAAGATAGTCGCGCTAATACTATCTTTTGGACCGGGCATTTTTGCCATTGGGTATACCATTGGAACGGGTAGCGTAACATCAATGATTGTTGCCGGAAGTAGCTTTGGTATGCAGTTGTTATGGGTGCTGCTTTTTAGTTGTATTTTCTCGGGGGTGCTAATTTATACCTACGGAAAATATACCCTGGTAACCGGCGAAACCGCATTATTTGGTTTTAAAAATCATTTTAAGGCAGGTAAACTTATCGCCATTCTTATTATTGTTGGAATCACTTTTGGCCAATGGAATTCGCTAACAGGAATACTTGGGATCTCTGCTAACATGATTTATGAAATTGTTGCTTTGTATTACCCGTCAATTAGCAGTTCAGAATACCAGGTAGTTTTAGGAATAGCTATTGTAATTATGGTAACCTTCTATGGTTTACTGATGGTTGGAAAATACACCTTCTTCGAGAAAGTGTTAGTAATTTTCGTAACTATCATGGGAGTGTCGTTTATTGCCTCTTTGCTTTTTGTCTTTCCTAAGCCAACAGAAGTTATTGAAGGACTAATCCCGTCAATTCCCGATGTTGAAGGAGGCCAAATGTTAACAGCTGCTTTTGTGGGAACAACCATGGCAGCAGCCACTTTTCTTTCACGTCCGCTTTTTGTGCTGGGGAAAGGCTGGACAATTAAAGATTTAACAAAACAGAAGAACGATTCGATAACCGCAGCTATTTTGGTTTTTATTATCAGCGGATCTATTATGGCAGTGGCAAGTGGCGCACTTTACCACGAAGGTAAAGTAGTAACCAAGGTACTCGATATG
>NZ_JBFHGM010000319.1:0-5448 GCF_041583095.1 Draconibacterium sp. | reverse complement strand
TTTCACCCAAAATCTGATCTTTTAACCGGAGTTCCAAATAACTCTTTTCCATTAATAGAAAGTTATTGGCACTAACCGAGTAATAAATTCTGTCGGACAATTCAATTCGAACCTTGATGTTGTTATCAGGAGATGTGAGTTCTTCGATGCCTCCCCTGGCAATCACAGAACCGGAAAACAGACAAACCAGTATAATGCAAAAAAATACTTTCGTAATCTTAAATAATTTTAGGTTGAAATCTAATCGCTTCATTTATAGTTGATTTAGGTATTTAAGTTGTTATCATCAAATTAATCCATTTTCAGTGCATAATTAAATTTGCCTGATATGACTTACTTCCCGTGATGACCCGAATAAAATAAATTCCTGGAGTCGTGATTTCAGGGAAGACAGAGATCTGCCCGCTATCTGTTAAATCTGTTGATTGAAATGCTTGCATCAGCTGCCCCGCCTGGTTATACAAATACAGATCACATTCGGTCTTTGTTTTTTCCGGCAAATGAATGCTGATTTCCTCGCCCGCCAAAACCGGGTTGGGAAATATAGTTAGCATTTGTCTTTTTTCGGAGATTTCAATTTCGTCTACATCAGTAACCGGATTTAAAGTGCTGTAAGCAACATTTAAAAACGAAGAAGCAGCAGCTGCTTGTCCCATCATACCGATTTCTGAAGGATTTTCGTTTAATCTGTCCAGATTCCATTTCCCATCCGCATCCGAATAACTACTGGCGTAGTAACCACGTTTATCCCTGTTGTAGGCACTTAGAAAATCCATAATATCGGCGGCAATGGAATAAAATTTATCATCTGCCGTTTCGCGGTACATGTCCAATAAAGCATCAATCATATCGTCGCCACCCCAAAACGAAATCTCGCTTAAGCCTTGTCCCGGTTTATACCAATGATTGATACAACTGTTCATCATTTCGTGGGCATCATCAAGGTATTTTTGTTCGTTTGTTAACTGATACAAAAGAATGGCATTTTGAATAACAACCGTTGTTTGATAGGCCCGGTAACCACCACCACGAACCGTGTTTCCATTTACAACACCATTCAGCGACCAGTTTCCGTTTTGGTAATAGCTTGCCTGGTTAAACAACTTTGTATTTGAATCTTTAATTTTTACCGAAAAATCGTTCTCCAACTCGTAATAAGTTAATGCTTCGTCCAGGTATCGGTTTTCGTTGGTGTACTGATACAGTTTGGCAGCAGCGTAACTGGTGTAATTAACCGACATGGAAAATAACATTCCAAAGCCAAGTTGATCTTCGTGCTGCGGAATAGCATAACGACTGTCGCGAATTTCATTGTTAAACTCGTAGGCCACTTTCAGATTTTCAAGAGCTGTATCATCCTGCGCCAAATCATAAATCATACTGAACGGCATCATCAGCTGTCCGTTATCATCGTAAAAACGGTTTCCCGTATTTCCGGGAAGTACAGCATAACCGGTTCTCCCGGCGTTTGTTACTTTGTACGTGTCGATAGCCGCCAGGTAGTTAAAAAGCAGACTTTCGTATTTTTCAGGATTTAGTTTCCATGCATTTGTTAATGCCCGTAACATGTGCGAAGCCGGCCAAACAAAACTGCTTGCTTGTTTAAAATTTGATGATTCATCAATGGCTTCGGCATACAAACCATTGCTTTTGTTGTAAAACTCGTGGTGAATTTGATCCAGTAATTTTTCACCGAAGTACTGGTATTTATTATCGTATAAATCAACAGCCACCTGCGCTTCAATATCTGCAGCATTAGCAGTGGTAGCTTTTATCGAAATTGTATCGTTTTGATAGCTTGAAGTTTCTGCAGAGTAAACCAGATATGCAGATTGGTCGTCAACTTTTCGAAATGAAAATTCGCCGGGAATTTCGACTTCAGTCACACTCCAATCGGCAATAACCTCGCCGGCAACTCGCACCAAAACAGAGTCCTTTCCACTGTCCAAAATTTTCAGACTTCCGTTAACGAGAATATTGTCTTTTTGCGTCCATTCTGTCCCTGCTCCTCTTTTCAAATTATGCTGCGAGGTTAGATCAATTATAGAATCGCCTTGTCCTTCGTTCAACAGCCAGTTGGCTACCAGGCCATCTTCGTTACCATTGAGTTGAATGTCTTTATTTAAGTTAATTTCTTCTGCTGTTCGAGCTGTATTCCAAATTCTGAAATCGGATAATTTACCATCCAAACGGCGGTTTTTCCACGCAGAACCTTCGCCCATAAAAACGTGTGTTCCTGATGCGATCATTGGTTTACTCAAAGTTCCGTTGCCAACCAATATACCATCTATAAAAATTTTCACTTCATTGTTGGTACTCACAGAAACAGCAACATGTTGCCATTTGCCTGTTTCGAGTTGGTTTCCGGTACTTGTAACGGCTTCCCATTCTCCGGTTCCCACATTAACTTCTACGTTTCCGTTTGAATTAAACCGAAAAGCAAATCCAACCGAACCGGAAGCAGCGTTCCACGATTCATCGGCAAGTATGTAGTTTCCGGCCCAACTGTCGATATATATCCGGGTTTCGATGGTAAAATCACCCGAAATATACTCATCAAAATTTCCGCAATCGATATAACTTTCGGGCTCTGATGCATTGAATTTCAGCACATAGGATAGTCCTTTCGCATGCACCGAACATAAAACCAATACCAGAAACGCTACTCCAATAAATACCGATCGTATCATTTGCTTTGTTATTCTTTTAATCAAATAAGATCCGATTAAGGGTTAATCAGTCCTTCGGCTTCCAATAAAGCGGCAGCTTCAATTAACATAGCTCCACTGGTTTGCGTTGTTAAATCGCTGGTGCTTCCCGGTTTGTTTTTCCAATACGTTCCATAAAGCAATTTATTCTTATCGGTTCCTTCCTGCCACAATTTTTCGGCATTGTATTTCAGAAATTGCATGTAGCGGTTTCGGGTACCGTCTGATAAATCGGGATGAAGAATAAGTTGGGTAAAATAGCGTACAAATATTCCTTTAAACAAACCGCCATCGCCGGAACCTTCATCTTTTAACAAGCGATCGCCGCTGTTTACCAAAACATTAAGTGTATAATCGGCGGCTTTTTGCGCATCGTTTAAATAACTTTTCTCGCCCGTAATGTTATATAATTCGAGGGCCGAACCAACAAAAGTTCCCTGGTTATAGGTAAAAATCCATGCCGTTTGAACGGCTCCGGTTCTGCTGTCGATATTATCGTACACTGCACCATTTGCCGGATTAAAAAGATATTCCTTTTCCCACCCGTAAATTTTAAGTGCCCACTCTTTATCTGCTACATTACCAAACTGCTGATAAAGGCGTGCGGCCAAAATACAGGCCGGTCCGTTTGAGCAGGCGTTTTTGCTGTACGGCTGATCTTTTTTCCACGAAATACCACCACCGGCATTGTCGTTCCATCCGGTTTGTATGTCTTCCCAAACCGAAATAGCCGCTGTTTTATAACGCTCCTGGTTGGTTGCATTATACGCACGTAACATAGCCAAGGCATTCCATTCCATATCGTCGTAGAAAACGTTTAAAAACGTGTTGCCGTTTTTGGCTTTTACACCTTCGTACCAATCGTTAATGGTAGTCAGGTAAAAATTGTCTCCTGTTCTTTCGTAGGCATCAATGGCAACATCCAGCGCGTGTGCCTGCGGCCAGTAGTGAAAATCGGTGTTATTCAGGTTATTGTAATGGAAATATGCTGCTGCCGGATTCCAGTATGAATAAATAAACGACGAGCTACTGCTGTCGGCAGCCGCTGCCCAGTTTATTGCTGTTTCTTCTCCATCAGTTCCCGGATCAATTTCATCCTTCTCACAAGCCTGAAAAACAACCAGGCACATCAACATTAAAAAAATTAATTTCGTATTCATACTACTAAAACTCTTAATAACAAAAAAACAAACTGAGACAGCGTTATCCACTGCCCCAGTTTTCCTTTTCTCTATTTATTGATCACCAACTTTGATAACATTGTGTGTATATGGTCCTTCTGCCCAGAAATAGGCAATTACATCGATGTAGGCCATATCCATAATTCCATCGAATTTCCACTTGTCGTCCCATCTCGATTCAGCAACAGGTGCCATGTAGTAATATTCTTCGTTTCCGCTTGGGCGGCCATCGGTTTGATTCAATGTACCCCACCATTCGTAAGCATCGTTACCATCTGCATCTTTAACAGTCATTCTGAATTTGTAACGCTCATCGCGTCCCCAACCTTCCTGCTTAAATTCAAGCGGCTGGTTGCTTGCTTTAAAGATACCGCCACCCTGGTATTCCAATGAGAATAAGTATTCATCAGTTGGAGCAAAATGCAACTGGAAGTCAACAATTTCAGTCATTACCACAGAACCAACATTAAAATCGATATTGATACGGTAAACTGCTGTATTTTCAACTGTACTTGTTGAAGCTCCTTCTTTAATTACACCGTTTTCGATGTAGAACTGACGAGTGTCGCCTGCATTGCCATCAGTAAAATAGTACTCTTCGCCGGCAGTAAGTTCAGTGTAAATTTCAAACTCACCCGGAGCAACGCCTTTCATAATGCTTGCATTGGCCAAATCGCTTCCACCTTCAGAACCAGCACCTGTAATGTAAACATCAACAGGAACATCGGCGAAACCTGCCAAACGGGTAATTTCCATTGTACGTACTTCCTCTCCTTTCAAATCATTAATTCCTTTTGAAGAGAAAACAGTCCAGATAACTTTACCTATTTCGGCAGAACCAATACCCGCCAGCGCACCAATTTTATTTAATTGTTTGTGCGAAATTGTTGCATGGTTGTAACCACCGTTATTATCTGAAGCCATTCTGTAAATCGGTTCCGAGAAATCGCCACCTTCAACATCAAAAGCCACTTCGTAAAGTACCATTCCGCTGTCTTCAGCTTTTGCAGGCTCCCATTCGAAATATACAGCTGCCGAAGCAGAAGTTTGTAAAACAATTGATGCATCCGCTGCAGGTTCATACAGGGTCTGTACTGCTGTTACACGTGTATCTCTTAATACATCGTCTTCACATCCTACAAATGCGATAAGCAAAGAAGTTATTATAGTAAGTTTAAAAATTAGTGTTTTCATAATCGATATATGTTTGTATTTATTATTCATTTATTGATTTACCTGAAATTAATACCCCGGGTTTTGGCCCAGATTTGGATTTAAATCTTTTTGCGACTGCGGAACCGCCCATAAATAATCCCGTTCAGGATTAAATGAACGTACATCGAGCCTGATATAACCGTTGTCGATACTTGGATCGCCATACTGAGCTCCGTGTGGATTACCATCCAGAACAGTTTCAGCAGTTTCCCAACGACGAATATCAAAGATTCGTAAACCTTCTAAAGCCAATTCAACACGACGTTCGCGGCGAATGATTTCGCGCAGATCAGAACTGCTCAACGACGCATCAAAATCTAATGCGCTGGCATCGGAAAATCCTG
>NZ_JBFHGM010000318.1:0-5453 GCF_041583095.1 Draconibacterium sp. | reverse complement strand
TTCAGAAACCGACAATGAACTGGATAAACGGCTAAGACCATTATCTTTTTCTGATTTTAGTGGTCAGAAAAAGATAATTGAGAATCTTAGTATCTTTGTTCAGGCTGCTAAACAACGTGGAGAAGCACTTGATCATGTGTTGCTTCATGGACCTCCAGGACTTGGTAAAACAACACTTTCAAACATTATCGCCAACGAATTAGGCGTAAACTTAAAAGTAACTTCAGGACCTGTTTTAGATAAACCAGGCGACTTAGCCGGCTTACTAACCAATCTAGAGAAACACGATGTTTTATTCATTGACGAAATACATCGTTTAAGCCCCGTAGTTGAAGAATATCTTTATTCGGCTATGGAGGATTATAAAATTGATATAATGCTCGACAAAGGGCCCTCAGCACGCTCTATTCAAATAGAACTTGAACCCTTTACGCTTATTGGTGCAACAACTCGCTCAGGTTTGTTAACAAGTCCTCTTAGAGCTCGTTTTGGTATAAATTCTCACCTTGAGTATTACGACGCTGAAGTTTTAAATACCATCATAAAACGATCGGCAGGAATAATTAACGTAGGCATAGATGAAGAGGCTTCAAATGAAATTTCGCGTCGTAGCAGAGGAACACCTCGTATTTTAAATGCTTTATTGAGGCGTGTACGCGATTTTGCTCAGGTTAAGGGAAATGGAAATATCGATCTGGCGATAACCAAATATGCGCTAGATGCTCTGAACATTGATCGTTATGGATTGGATCAAATGGACAACAAAATTCTTTCAACAATAATCGATAAATTTAAAGGTGGACCGGTTGGTATTACAACCATTGCAACTGCTGTTGGCGAAGATGCCGGAACCATTGAAGAAGTGTACGAACCCTTCCTGATTAAAGAAGGTTTTATAAAACGAACTCCACGCGGAAGAGAAGTTACCGATTTGGCTTATAAACATTTAGGACGCGTTCGGTACGGCGACTCCCCTAGTCTGTTTTAGGATTGGAATGTTGGAGTATTAGAATTTGGAATGGTATTTTTCTGAATTTCGATTAACGATTTTAGATTTATGATCGGAAAAGCCATATCGGTTTCTTTGATATCTACTTCTAAAATCAGCATTCGCTAATCACCATTCGAAATTCTTTTACTTTTCTATAAACTTCACTTCGAATAACATTGGCCACAGTTTTCCGGTAACAAACATGCGGTTGTTTTTGGCATCGTATGCAATTCCGTTTAACACATCAATTCGGTCGTTTGGTTGGTGATACATATCGATCAAACCTTCCATATTTATTTCTTCCAAAACTTTACCGGTTTTGGCATCAATTTTAACAACGAAGTTGGTGGTATAAATATTGGCGTAAATTATTCCGTCGATGTATTCCAGTTCGTTCAAAACATTCATGTTTCCACGGTTATTGGCCACCTGTACAGTTTTAACTATTGAAAAATCATCAGGATTCAACCAGGTTAACACATTGGTTCCGTCGCTCATTATCAGGTTGGTACCGTCGTTTGTTAGTCCCCATCCTTGTTCTGATTTGTAAGTAAAACTATCGATTACGGCAAAGGTTTCAAGGTCGTAAACAAAACCTTTTTTTGCACGGTAGGTAAGCTGGTAAATTTTACCATTTAAAATAGTAATTCCTTCTCCAAAATACTTGTCATCCATGTCGAAAGATTGAAGCGGCTTGCCGGTTTTAATATCGATTTTCATCAGTTTCGAATGGCTGGTTTCGCCTGTTCCTTCGTACAAATAACCGTTGTAATATTCCAATCCCTGGGTGTACGAAGTTTTTAAATGCGGATATTTTTCAATTACCTGGTATGTCAGTTGTTTTGGGGCTATATCAGAAATTACATTAATGGTTTTTGTGCGGCTGTTTTTTAATCCGTCGGTTTTTTCGGCATCTACTTTAAAACTGGTGTTTCCAACCTGATCCAGTTCAACACCGGCAATTTCAAAATTAAGGTCGGTACTTTCTTTTATTAAGTCGCCCTCGTAATAAACTTTAACCGATTTTAGCTCGCCGTCGCGCAGTTTGGTTTTAATCTCCAAATTTACTTTATCGCCTGAAGTATATAGTTGTTTAGCCGGTTTAATACTAATGGAACTCACCGGTTTTCGTGGGCGTTTATTCGATTTATTGGAGCACGAAAAAAAGCTCACAAACAAACAAAATATCAGTACTATTGGGAAGAGGTTTCGCTTCATTACGCTGTAATTTTTGATTTCAAAGATAAAACATATTGTAAAAGGTTCTTTTGTAGAAAAGCATCAAAGCAAATGATTTTATCTTTGCCTAAAATTTCAACAATTGAATCCTTTTAAGAAATTAGCAAGCGATACGGCTATTTACGGGGTTAGCAGCATTGTAGGCCGCTTTTTAAACTGGTGGCTTGTCCCCTATTATTCGTTTATGTTTTTGCCCGGCGAATATGGTGTGGTAACCAACATGTACGCGTATGTGGCATTTTTACTGGTGTTGCTCACCTACGGAATGGAAACATCGTATTTCCGTTTTGCCTCAAAAAGCGAAAACCCCGAAAAGGTGTATTCCACATCGATGGTATCTTTGTTTTTTACCACTTTTTCGTTCGTATTGCTGGCAGCAGCTTTCCGAAATGAAATAGCCGCCTGGATTCAGTATCCCGATCATCCGGAGTATATTTTGTGGTTTGCCATAATTTTGGGTGTCGATGCGTTTACAGCCATTCCTTTTGCACGTCTCCGTTTAAAGAACCGGCCCATAAAATTTGCCTTTATTAAACTGGTAAA
Organism: Draconibacterium sp.; assembly: GCF_041583095.1. Classification (NCBI taxonomy): domain Bacteria; kingdom Pseudomonadati; phylum Bacteroidota; class Bacteroidia; order Marinilabiliales; family Prolixibacteraceae; genus Draconibacterium; species Draconibacterium sp. The sequence continues at coordinate 2,680 of NZ_JBFHGM010000318.1, read as the reverse complement.
TATTGGTTTTAACATTGGTTTTAACCTGTTCTTTATTTCCTTGTGCCCAAGGATATTAGCCAATAATCCCGATTCAATACTTTCAACCGTTTATTTAGCTGATATCGGCGTAGGTTATGTGTTTATTTCCAATTTACTGGCTTCGCTGATTACCCTGGTTTTACTGCTTCCCGAGATCTTCAGAATCTCGTTTCAGTTTGACAGGAAGTTGCTGAAACAAATGTTGAGTTATGGTTTCCCTATTCTGATCGTTGGATTAACGGGAATGATCAACCAGAATATAGATAAAGTGCTGATTCCGTTTTTGGTACCTGAGAATCAGGATCCGATGTTTCAGCTCGGTATTTATGGTGCCAACTACAAACTTGCCGTGCTGATGAATATGTTTATTCAGGCATTCCGTTATGCTTTCGAACCTTTCTTTTTTGCCCGCGAAGGATCAAAAGACGACCCAAAAATATATGCCGTTGTAATGAAATATTTTGTCATTTTCGGACTTGTTATTTTCATAGGAATGGTATTGTTTATCGATGTGATAAAAGTGATTGTCGACTCACAGTACCACGAGGGATTAAAGGTGGTGCCACTTGTGTTAATGGCCAATCTGTTTTATGGTATGTATTTTACGCTGTCGTTGTGGTATAAGCTAACCGACAAAACGCGCTACGGTGCATATATGGCTTTAATTGGTGCCACAATCACGCTGGTTTTAAACCTTGCTTTGGTTCCGGTTATGGGTTATATGGGATCGGCAATTGCAGTGTTTGTCTGCTTTTTGGTGATGCTGCTTCTCTCCTATTTTCTGGGACAAAAACATTTTCCGGTGCCTTACGATCTCAAACGAATTGGCAGTTATTTTCTGGCGGCCATGGTAATTGTGACCATCGCTCAATTTACGCTCGATTTACAGGTAATAATTAAATATTCCATAAACATAGTTTTATCACTGGCATTTATTGTACTTGTTTTTAAATGGGAAATAAATGAGCTTAAGCGATTTATTCCCTTTATAAATAAGTCATAATAATCAGAATATTAGGTTATTACTAAAGGTAAAATCTACTAATGTTATCCTCTCGTGCAACAAATATTAGGAATAAATGAAATAAATATCAAAAAGTATTAATTTTGTGCAAATGAAGAATTTAGAGGGAAAAGTAATAGCATTGGCAAGTGATCATGCCGGTTTTGCTAAAAAGCAGGTGATTATCAAATTTTTGAGCGATAATAATATTGCTTTCAAAGATTTTGGATGTTACACCGAAGAAAGCGTAGACTACCCTATTTATGCCCATAAAATGGGTGAAGCAATTGAAAGTGGTGAATACGAAATTGGTATCACGTTTTGCGGAAGTGGCCAGGGAATTAGCATTGCCGCAAACAAGCACCAGGGTGTACGTTCGGCAGTTTGCTGGACAGAAGAAATTGCTGCACTGGCGCGTCAGCACAACAATGCAAATGTGTGTGCAGTGCCCGGTCGTTTTGTGAGTGATGAAGAAGCCATTGCTATTGTTACAACTTTTCTGAATGAAGATTTTGAAGGCGGACGACACGCTAAGAGAGTGGATCAGATTCCTGTTGAGAAATAAATGACAACGCATAAAAAAATATTTCTGAAGGATTCAAAAATTACTTTCGATAAAAAACACCGGAAGACCTTAAATTTCAATATTTCGAAATACGACGAAGCCGTTGCTAAAGGCAAACTTCGTTACCGGAATATGGATTTGGCGAAACACCGTGCTTCTTATCTCAAAAAGAAAGTAGTTTCCAATCTTGCGCATTATCTCGAAACATTTGAAACAAATGCCAAAACCAACGGAATTGATGTGGTTTGGGCACGCGACAGCAAAGAAGCTGTTTCGGAAATCATAAAAATTCTGACCGAGAACGAGGCTAAGCTTTTGGTAAAAAGCAAGTCGATGATCTCGGAAGAAATTGAATTAAACGAAAATCTTGAGAAAGCTGGTTTTGAACCGGTTGAAACCGATCTGGGCGAGTTTATCGTTCAGGTAGCCGGCGAAAAACCATATCATATTTTAACGCCGGCAATGCACAAATCGAAAGAAGATGTTGCCGCGCTTTTTCATAAAAAATTCGATACTCCCGAGGATTCAACACCAACAGAATTAACCCTTTTTGTGCGAAAAGTATTGCGCGAAAAATTTACTTCGGCCGAGGTGGGTGTTACGGGTGCTAATTTTCTGGTGGCCGATGTTGGAGGAGTGGCACTTACTGAAAACGAAGGAAACGGTTTTATGTCGGTGGCCTTCCCGAAAGTACATATTGTAATTGCAGGAATTGAAAAACTGATTCCGTCGATCGACGATTTACAGCTGATGTTTCCCTTACTTTCGGCCTTGGGAACCGGACAACAGGTTACGGTATATAATTCGTTGATTACCGGCCCAAAACGCGCTGATGAAGCCAACGGACCGGAAAAAATGGTGGTGGTTTTGCTCGATAATAACCGTACAAAAATTGCTGCCGAACCCAAACATGTCGACGCACTGAAATGTATTCGCTGCGGTGCTTGTTTGAACGCCTGCCCCATTTACAAAAATGTGGGCGGATACACGTACAACACCACTTACAGCGGCCCGATAGGATCGGTAATAACGCCTTTTATGAAAGGCTTTGATAAATACAATCATTTAAGTTTTGCCTGCACGGTTTGCGG
>NZ_JBFHGM010000317.1:0-5481 GCF_041583095.1 Draconibacterium sp. | reverse complement strand
AGTTTAAATCCAGAGTTTTCTGAAAAACCATGCAAATAAGAAGGCAGAGCCAAAAATGCCGATCATGGTTATAAATCCGGCTACCGAAAGTACGGCCATTCCGGAGAGCGCTGCGCCGCTGGTGCATCCGCGAGCGAGTTGTGCACCATACACAAAAAACACACCACCAAGAAAGGCAAACAACAAGCGTTTTCCATTCGATATTTTTGGCGACTTCTCAATTTTGAATTTTAAACGGCCCGAGATGGCTCCCGAAATAAATCCTCCTAAAAACATGCCGAGCACTTCAAGTGCAAGCCAGCTTTTTAAGGGATTTTTACCGTCTTCGAAATATTTACTGTAATAAGGCGATTCCATGGCGTGCTGATGGTTAACTGTTTCAACTGCTGCTACAACGGCATATTTTAATCCGCCGCTGGCTCCCAGTCCGCGCCCTGAAAAAAACATGGCGCTTAAAAGTACCAGGCCAAGCAACACACCCGCCAGGTACGGATTCATGTATTTTTTTCTCATCGTAGTAAAAGGTTTTGGTTATACTAACCGGTCACTCTAAAGACAAATCAAGGGAGTTGATTGTTTTATGATATGCGGAAATATTCAACTGTAAAGTCTTCAGCGTGGATTGTAATTCAATCAGAACCGGCATAGTTTTAACATAAATAATTAGTTTATAAGTCATACGTTTTATATATTTCGGCACCATATTTGATCAACTTAACATACAAAAAAAACAAAATCATGAAAACCTTAGCTACACTGTGTTTGGTCTTAATTGTTTCAATTTCTGCCTATTCGCAAGATCAAATCATCAAAAGAACTGGCGATATTATTAATTGTAAGGTTACGGAACTGGGAGCCGAAGAAGTAAAATATTATTACGACGGAAACGACAAACTTATCTTTGGAATTGATAATGCGCTGGTAGCCCGGGTTGAATTTGGCACCGGCGAGGTGGTTGAAATTCAGAAGAATACCTTTGATGATCCTGCGTATTATGCTGATCAGTCGAAGAATGCTTTAAAAGTCAATTTCCTGTCACCACTATTTGGTACCACCGAGTTTGCTTTCGAAAAAAGCTTAAAGCCCGGCCGGTCGTGGGAAACAGCTTTAGGAATTGTTGGCCTTGGAAATGATCTCGAAAATATTGATCCACGAGGTATTTATGGAAAGTTTGCTTATAAATTTATGCGCAACCCCGATTTTTACATGCATAAAATGCATTACTCACATATTTTAAAAGGAGGCTATATTGCTCCGGAAATTGCTTTGCGTTACATGTCGTACGATGATTATGGTTACGATTATTATTTCGATTCCAGCGGTTATTATCACTCAATTTCAAGCTCTGACAGAGAGAGTCAGGTAACTTTAGCCATAATGCTAAAATTTGGGAAACAATGGGTTTTCGACGATGCATTTTTAGTAGATATTTACTTGGGAGTGGGGTATGGTTTTGGTGCCGATGACGATGAGGGTTTGCCGTATGGTTTTATTGTCGCTCCCGATGATTTTCCGATCGCACTTACCAGCGGATTGCGAATTGGTTGGGTTTTTGGAAAGTAAGCTCAACAACTTTTGCTTTTGGTTGTTTCAACACAAAAAGCAACGATGGAATTAGAGATCAGTAAATATTTCAAGGGAGTTCGCCCCGGCATAACACTTCCTTCGCCCTTAATGTTGGAAATTCTGAAAGAGGAGGGAATACGAAAAATGGTGAGTGATCATTACGATCTGGTTGTGCAGAGTCCGATTAAAGATTTGTTCCCTAAAAACCCGATTGCACTTGAAAAGGCAAAAGAACACTCGGCTGATTTTTTTATTCAGATTTGTGGTGGCCCCGATTATTTTAACCAGCACCGTGGAAAACCACAATTAAACAGAAGACATTTGCCTTTTAAAATTACCGCTGAAGCGCGCATCGAATGGTTAAATTGTTACCAGCAGGTTTTAGGAAAACTGGATTTGCCCGAGGAAGTGTTAAAATCGTTTTGGACCTACCTTGATGATTTTTCGAAGTGGATGGTGAATAGCTATTGAAAGGATTGGTGATTAAGGATAAAGTGGGAACCAGGATTTAGTGAATGAGTAATTGGGTGAATTAGGAAGAAAGTTTGCAGTTTTCAGTCGCAGTTAACAGTATTACAATTTAGCAGATGTAAACAAAAGAAACGATCTATTGTGTTCTATGTGTCTATTGTGGTTCAATTCTTTGCATCTCTGCGCCTTTGCGAGAAAAATCTTTATAGAATTTCGGATAATGATTAACGATTTTAGATTTGGAAGCAGGAAGAAAGTTTATAGTTGCAGTTAACCATTCTGCAATCTAGCAATAGAACAATTTAGCAGTTGTAAACAAAAGAAACGATCTATTGTGGTTCAATTCTTAAAATCTCACCGACCCACTCGATAATACAAAGCCAGCGAAATTACATTGTTGAATAAGCCGTTGTGAAAATAGTAATTGGTTTCCGATTTGTCGCTGCACGGAAGTACTGATAAAGCAAAACGCAGATCAATCGATGCATGTTCCAAAAAATCAAACTGAAATCCAACAAAAGGCTGCAAATCGAAGGTATTAAAATCCTGCCGGTCGGGCTCCGGTATTTCGCCATCGCTGTTCACTTCTTTCGAGTGGATTAAAACACCCGGCGCAATACCACCGATAATCATACTTCGGTCGTTGGTTCTGAATGCCATAAAAATTGGAATATCGATATAACCCAGCCGCATAACGTATTTGTCAATGTCGGGTTGTTTGGGGTCGAATGCTCTGCGCGAGCCTTTTTGCGAATATTTTATTTCCATTCCGGCCACAATTGCCGGCGCAATATCGGTTTGCACAAAAAGACCGGCTAAAATACCTGCTTTGTGATAGCCCTTGAGGTTATCTCCTTCAACTTGTGTTCCGTTAAAACCTGCAATTATTCCGGCGTCGAAACGCTGGGCAAGAACAAAATTTGCAATTAAAAGAAATCCAAAGGCAACAACTATCCGCTTCATTTATTTTAGTTTTTCCAGTTCCTTTTTTAATAGCTCTACCCCAATTTCCGCTTTTTTTTCGATATATGTAACATTTTCGTGGTAAACTTCCGGCCGGTTGGGGTCGATAACAAAAATCGGCGTTCCCTTTCGCGCATAATTTACCAGGCTGGCAGCAGGATAAACAGCCAACGATGTGCCAATAACCACCAGAATATCGGCTTGCTGTACAATGCCAATTGCATTCGGTATTTCAGGAACTGCTTCGCCAAACCAAACAATATGAGGGCGTAACTGGCTTCCTTTTTCACAACAATCGCCCAACTTAAGCTCCCAGTTGTCGAGTTCGTAAATCAAATACGAATCCAGCGTGCTTCGGGCTTTCATTAGTTCACCATGTAAATGCGAAACTTTTGTACTCCCGGCCCGTTCGTGCAGGTTGTCTACATTTTGGGTTACTACCTGCACATCAAACCATTTTTCCAGCTCTGCAATTCCGCGATGTCCGCCGTTGGGCTGTGCATTAAAAAGTTGCTTTCGGCGTTCGTTGTAAAACCGTAAAACCAGCTCCGGATTGCACGCCCACGCTTCGGGTGTGGCAACTTCGGTAACATCATATTGCTCCCAAATCCCGCCCATATCACGAAATGTTTTTAATCCGCTTTCCTGGCTCATGCCGGCTCCCGAAAGAACAACCAATTTCTTCATCATTAAAAATGTTCTAACGATTAAATGTACAATTAATAATAATCGCATTCAAATCGTGGCTGATAATCTGGTGCTTATTTAAGGCGGCTTTTAATTGTGGATATTATTCGGCTTAAAAGATGTTCGTTTCATGCTATTTCTGATATTTTTGTACCGATGATTGATCATGCGACGATAGACCGGATTATTGATGCTGCAGAAATTTCAGACGTAGTAGGCGATTTTGTTACACTCCGAAAACGGGGTGTAAACATGCTTGGTTTGTGCCCGTTTCACAACGAGAAAACACCATCGTTTACCGTGTCGCCGGCCAAAGGAATTTTTAAATGTTTCGGGTGTGGAAAGGGAGGAAACTCGGTGAACTTTATTATGGAGCACGAGAATCTCACCTATCCCGAGGCGCTGAAATGGCTGGCAAAGAAATACAATATCGAGGTCAGTGAGGAGGAGGAAACAGAAGAGCAAAAACAGCTAAAAGATTCGCGCGAAAGTTTGATGATTGTTTCCGGTTTTGCCCAGAAATATTTTACCCGCTATTTGTGGGAAGAAAACGAAGGCAGAACCATTGGTTTGGGCTACTTTCGCGAGCGTAGTTTTCGCGACGATATTCTAAAAAAATTCGAAGTGGGTTTTGCCCCTGATGGCAAAACACCATTTACCGAAGCGGCACAAAAACAAGGTTATAAACTCGATTTCCTGGAGAAAACAGGATTAACCATAAAACGCGACGACTGGTTACGCGACCGTTTTGCCGGACGTGTAATGTTCCCCATTCATAACCTGGCGGGGCGCGTAATTGCTTTTGGGGGCCGTATTTTAACAAACGATAAAAAAACGGCCAAATACCTGAATTCACCCGAGTCGGATATTTACCACAAAAGCCGTGTGTTGTACGGAATTTACCAGGCCAAGCGCGAAATGACCCGTACCGATAAATGTTACCTGGTTGAGGGGTATACCGATGTAATGTCGTTGCACCAGGTGGGCATCGAAAACGTTGTTGCTTCGTCGGGTACTTCGCTAACTCCCGATCAAATCAGGATGGTGCGCCGTTTTACACCCAACATTACCATTATTTACGATGGCGATGCAGCGGGAATAAAAGCTTCGTTGCGCGGAATTGATATGGTACTGGAAGAGGGCATGAACGTTAAAGTGTTGCCGTTACCCGATGGAGAAGACCCTGATTCGTTTGCAAAAAAAATGGGGGCTTCCGGTTTTCAGGAATATATTGAGCAAAACGAAACCGACTTTATACAGTTTAAAACACGGCTGCTTTTAAAAAGTACCGAGAATGATCCGGTTGCCAAAGCACGACTGATCTCTGATGTTATCCGGTCGGTTGCTGTAATACCCGATTCTATTACCCGTTCGGTTTATATAAAAGAATGTAGCCGTTTGCTTGGTGTTGACGAAGAAGTGTTGTACACAGAGGTTAGGAAACAAAAACATCAACAAACCGAAGAGTTCCGGAAAAAGGAATTTCGCGAGCAAAGCCGTCGGCAGGCTGCACCTCCGCAAGCTGTGCAGGAAGAACCGGTTGTTCGGCCTGTAAGACTTTTGGTGGAAGAACTGGAATTTTTGCGTTTTCTACTGAAATATTGCACAAGCGATTTACTGGAAGAGGAGGACGAAGAAACGCACGAAACACGTACTCTTTCGGTAGGCGAGTTTATGATCGATGAGCTGGAGGCCGATGAGTTGGTGTCGGAAAATGCGTTGTTTAAAAAGGTGTTTTACGAGGTTCGGGAGAATTTGTACAAAGAGAATTTCGATCCGTGGAAACACTTTGTT
>NZ_JBFHGM010000316.1:0-5484 GCF_041583095.1 Draconibacterium sp. | reverse complement strand
TCACCGATTTGTTGTCCTGGATATCAACATTCAGGAACGACGACTCGAATTTGCCCGATTCGTTGTGCAACATTTTGGGTTGAATGCTGTGTTCAGGATAAACAACACCCAGTTCCACCATTACCTGGCAACCGTTACAAACACCTAAACTCAGTGTATCTTCGCGTTGGTAGAATTTCTCAAGAGCAACACGTGCTTTTTCGTTGAATTTGAATGCTCCGGCCCAGCCTTTTGCCGAACCCAGTACATCCGAGTTCGAGAAACCACCTACGAAAACGATCATATTCACGTCTTCCAATGTTTCGCGTCCGGCAATCAGGTCGGTCATGTGAACATCTTTCACATCCATTCCGGCAAGGTACATGGCATAGGCCATCTCACGGTCGCCGTTTACACCTTTCTCACGGATGATTGCAGCTTTAACACCCGAAGCAGTGCGGCGCTTCAAGTCGATGCCCAAATCGGCAGCTTTTCCACTGAAATCTTTAAAGTCGAATTTTAAAGCCTGATCCTTATAATTTTTAAAACGTTCGAGCGCCTTTTCTTCTCCACTTTGTTTGCGGTCTAACAAATACGATGTTTTAAACCACATTTCGCGTAAGGAGTTGATATCAAAGTCGGCTTCAACCGTGCGGTTCATCACCCTTACTTTACGGTAAGGAACAGGGAAGCCTAACGACATGAACTCAACTCCTGCATCAGTAAGTTGCTTTTTCACCTCCTCGCTATCATCACACTGAATCACAATTCCGGGGTTCTCGGCCAATAATATTTTGGCCAGATCTTCTTCCTCAAAAGCAGTAACATCTACTTTCATTCCGCCTTTTACGTTGGCGAAACACATTTCAAGTAAGGTAGTTATCAATCCTCCCGAAGCCACATCGTGCCCGGCAAGAATAAGATCTTGTTCGATCAGATCCTGAACTGTGTTAAATGCAGTTACAAATTTTGCAGGATCGGCAACTGTTGGAGCAATTTTCCCAAGTTTATTGATCGACTGTGCAAAAGCACTTCCGCCCAGCGCACGTTCCATAAACGACAGATCGATGTAAAGAATTTCTTTGCTTTCGTCGTTTACCAATACCGGCTCAACAACTTTTTTCACATCGGTAACTTCGCCCGACGATGAAATGATTACCGTACCCGGTGCCAAAACTACATCGTCTTTGTATTTCTGTGTCATCGACATCGAGTCCTTTCCTGTCGGAATGTTGATTCCCAATGCACAGGCAAAGTCGCTGGCTGCTTTTACGGCGTTGTAAATACGGGCATTTTCTCCCGGATTTTTGGCCGGCCACATCCAGTTGGCACTCAACGACACACTTTTTATCTGATCAGGCATTGGCGCCCAAATAATATTTGTCAACGACTCGGCAATTGCAAGCACCGAACCTCTTTCAGCGTCTACAATTGCTGCTACCGGTGCATTACCGATTGCTGTTGCCAATCCGGCTTTTCCCTGGTAGTCGAGTGTAATTACACCGCAGTTATTTAGTGGCAATTGTAATTCGCCGGCGCATTGCTGTTTGGCAATTCGTCCGGTTACCGAGCGGTCAACCTTGTTGGTCAGCCAGTCTTTACTTGCCACCGACTCCAGCTGAATGGTTTGCTCTACCAGATCGTATATTTCTTCCCAGTTGTATTCTAATTCGTCAAATTCAGGAATGATGGTTTCATCCTCCATAATTGTTTTCGGAGGATTTCCGAACATGTATCCCAACTGCCAGTCGATTGATTTTTCGCCGGTTGTTGAGTTCTCGAAAGTAAACTGCATGTCGCCGGTGGTTTCACCAATTTCGTAAATCGGTGCACGTTCACGTTCTGCAATTTTACGAAGCAGTTCAACATGTTCCGGTTTCATAACCAGTCCCATTCTTTCCTGCGACTCGTTACCAATAATTTCTTTTTGCGAAAGCGTTGGATCACCAACAGGTAATTTCGATGTATCGATTTTTCCTCCGGTGGTTTCCACCAATTCCGACAAACAATTCAGGTGTCCACCTGCACCGTGGTCGTGAATTGAAATGATCGGATTATCATCAGCTTCACTCAAGGCACGAATGGCATTGTAAGCCCTTTTCTGCATTTCAGGGTTGGCACGCTGAACAGCATTTAATTCAATGTGATTTTCAAATTCGCCGGTTGCCACCGATGAAACAGCTCCACCACCCATTCCAATACGGTAGTTATCGCCACCAAGCAACACCACTTTATCACCTTTGCCCGGTTCGTCTTTCAGACTATCCTTTTTATTTCCAAAACCGATACCACCTGCAAGCATAATTACTTTATCGTAACCATATTTCACAAAGTTCTCGAAATGCTCGAAAGTAAGCAGTGATCCTGTAATAAGCGGCTGACCGAATTTGTTACCAAAATCGCTGGCACCGTTTGATGCTTTGATCAGAATCTCTTCCGGTGTTTGGTACAACCAATCACGTTCTTCGGTTGCCTGTTCCCACGAGCGTTGTGCTTCGGTACGCGGATACGATGTCATATAAACCGCCGTTCCGGCAATTGGCAAAGCACCTTTTCCTCCGGCGATACGGTCGCGAATCTCGCCACCAGTTCCGGTTGCAGCACCGTTAAACGGCTCAACTGTTGTTGGAAAGTTATGTGTTTCGGCCTTTAATGAAAGAACCGTTTCAATATCTTTTACTTCAAAAAAGTCGGGTTTATCTTGTGTTTTTGGAGCAAACTGCTCAACAACCGGCCCTTGAACAAACGAACAGTTGTCTTTGTATGCCGAAACAATTTTATTCGGATTTTCCTTCGATGTCTTTTTAATCATCTGGAATAAAGACGATTCCATTTCTTTTCCATCAATTATGAAGGTTCCGTTAAATATCTTATGACGGCAGTGTTCCGAGTTTACCTGGGCAAAACCATAGACTTCGCCATCGGTAAGCGGGCGTCCCATTTCTTTCGACACCGAATTCAGGTATTGAATCTCATCATCGCTTAAAGCCAACCCTTCCTGTTCGTTGTATGCTGCAATATCTTCAATATTCAAAATCGGATCTGGTTCTTTGTCGATTGCAAAAATCTGCTGATCAAGCCCTTTGTAAATAGCCTGAAGCATCGGGTCGAACTTTGCCTTTTCGTTTTCTACCTCGAAAAATTCCTCCATACGGCGGATTCCTTCAATGCCCATATTCTGGGTAATTTCAACGGCGTTGGTACTCCACGGAGTAAGCATTTCCTTACGCGGGCCAACAAACCAGCCATCAATTTGCTGAGGTTTTAAACTTTCGGCTCCGGAAAATAACCATACCAGTTTTTCGGTATTTTCATCGCCTAAGGGCTGTGCAGAATAAACTGCGATAATACTGTTACTTTGAGTTTTAAAGAATTGAATCATGTTGCAGCGAACTATTAATTTAAGAACATGTTGTAAAACACGCTGCAAAGATAAAAAATATTAATTGGCAAGTCGGTTAAGTTATAACAATAAGACAACAGTTTTTTAACACCAAAAACGTTAAATAGGATTAAAAGCCGGCGGATTTCATTTTTTCTGGTTTTCTTTGGGCAAAATTAGGTACATGAGAGTTTTATTATTTATTGTTGCTGTAATTATTATGGTATCGTGCAGCTCGCAACGAAATCTGCAAAAAACATATATCGGAAAACCCTTATCGTCGTTAGAATCGGAATTAGGTAAACCTCAAACCGTTTTTAACAAGGAAAGTGGAAACGTTTATATTTTTGAAAAAATTGAGCTATTGAAAAGCACTGAAATCAGCCAGCATAAACTTACGCTTGACCCGATGGTGACACCAAAAGTGAAAAAAACATCGCGTTACACAGTTACCGTTGTTGATGAAATGATTACGAAAATAGAGCTGGAAGAACAATACGATCGAAACAATTAATAACAGTCTAAATCTGCTGAGAACTGCAAAAAAACAAATTGTATTAATTAGGTTTAAAGAAATTTTATAGTTTTGCAGGCACGTTCAAAAAAATTATTGCCCAGGTGGTGGAATTGGTAGACACGCAAGGTTGAGGGGCATTTACTAAACTTTAGGGTCAAAGGACTGCTAAAGCTGATTAATAAAGAGTTATAAAAGAACGTAGCTCAAATGTAGAAAAAATTTTCGGAAACAATTCGGAAACATTTGAGAGATTGATAAATTTGAAGATACTACCAGCCCAGATGTTGAAATTGGTAGACAAGCCGGCTTGAGGGGCCGGTGCTCGCAAGGGCGTGCGGGTTCGAATCCCGCTCTGGGCACAAAAAAACTCCCGGTTGATTTTTTCAGCCGGGAGTTTTGTTTTTATTCTTATCCTTTTTTAATAACACTCAATCCTAAGGCAGAAGTATAAGTAAACCTTTCTTTACTCGATTCTTTATTGTATTCCGATTTAGGAAACAATTCCTTTCCAGCTTGCCATAAGTACTTATCTATCTGCTTTAAATCAAATTCTTCAAGTTCGTAAAACTTTCTGAATTTGATTAAAATGTTTTTATAGCTGGAATAAACTTTTAAATCTGCTTTGTGAAACTTGAAGAAATTATCTTGTTTTTTTAATGCCATTAACAGCTTCTCAACATAACTGTCATAAATGGGATAGTCTAAAGGCTTATGATGACTGCAATATTTGGTGGCAAATGAATAGAAGTTGAATTGTTTTTTGCCGTTTACGTTCACCTTAGCAATATCATTAACTAGATTGGTGTCATTGTTAGAAAGCCCTTTATCAATGTCTAAAGAGATGATGTGTTTTGCTACTGAAAATGGCGAAAATATATTAGTGCTGTAAAAATCATTCAACGAGCATACTTTAATAAGAACTTCATCCAACTCAGTATTATTTGGATATGTTTGAGTAAAAAGTTTTCTCAAACTACGTTCTTGAGCTACATAGTTTTCTAATGTATCCCATTTTTCCTGATATAGTGATATTATTTGCTTTGTTGGAGATGGTATTTTCATCATTCATCGGTTTTAATAGTCCATGATATGCAATTCAACGCACCGCCAAGTTTAACTATTTCAGACATGTCAACTTGTTTTATTCTATTGCTCATAGCATATTGAGAGTAGAATTTGGAGATTTGCTCAAAGGCAATGTCATCTTCCGGGGCATTTATTCGAGGCACTAACATTAAATCTTTAGTTTGAAGAAAATTGATATAGGCAATATTCTGGTCTCTCTCTCTTTTAAGAGAACATCTTAACCATTCAATATTTAGATTTGCTTTATTTAGTGACGCAATTATTTTCTTTTTCAATTTTTCATTGGCTATTTCATAAAATCCACTTACAAGAACTGTTTCCTCATTGATAAATCGCAGCATTCCATCGGCATGTCCAAACTCACAATCTTCATCCCAAGGTGGAAAAACCGACCAAACTGACCACCTGATTCCGGGCTAAAGTGACCACCGTTTCCGGAGCAAACTGACCACCTCATTCCGATTGAAAGTGACCACCCCTCTCCGGGGCAAAGTGACCACCTGAAACGTAGAGACTTTTT
>NZ_JBFHGM010000315.1:0-5492 GCF_041583095.1 Draconibacterium sp. | reverse complement strand
CGGGCATCGAGCAAAAACGGTGAGGCCATTTTTACCAGCTGCGATTCGGCCAGTCGGTACAATAAAAGGAACAGCATAATCGACACAATTTCTTTTTTGCGGAAAAAGGCAGCAAAGGTTTCGAAGAACTCGCCCATCACACTTTTGCCTTCGGTTTTGTTGGCCACATCGCTTGCCGGATGCGGCAACGCAAAACGGTGATACAGCGAGAATGCCACAAACAAAACGGCAATACAAACCATAACCACCAGCCAGGAAAAGCGGATATTCCCCGAACGGCCAACAAAAGTAGCCTGCGTGGCTTTTTTCAGTTTCGGATCGAGCTGAACAACGGCAAAAGCAGGTTTATCCCAGTTCGTGTCGTTAAACACATAACGATAAGTCTGTACCAGCTTTATGCTGGCGTCGCCTTTTTCGTAACCAAAATTCAGCACCACCTCTTCGCCTGCTTTGGGTTTTGTTGAAAGCTGAATGGGAATAATAGCCAGGTTACCAACTTCCGAACTCCGGTCAACCGTTTCTTTATTGAATTTCTCTTTTAAGGTCTCTTTTAATGGTGTTGACACTTTTCGTGTCCACCAACCGGCATTTTTTGTAGCTACCGGAGTTTCGCTGGCATAAAAGTTATTATTGATGTTCCATTCGTCCACCTTGCTTTTAATGTCAGCCGCATGGTCTTTTGTCACCAGACCAATGGGCACTTTCACCTCCTCCTCCGACACAAAATAAATATCGCCCTCTTCGTGCAGTTGCTGATAACTTTCAGGATTAAACGAAATTTCCTGAACCGGAATATTCTGGGCGGTAACATTTACCTCCAGCGGTTCCAAACCTGTTGCAGTTTCCAGAGCTCCGGCAACAATTACCAAAAGCCCTTGCCCAGTAAGCATGGCAAAGCGGTAAAAGGTACTTCTGATGCCCACAAAAAACGACTGATCGCCCTGACTCAAGCCCAGCATATAAAAACCATCGGCGGCAATATCGTGCGTTGCCGAACTAAAAGCCAGCAACCAGAAAAACGCCAAAGTATACTGAAAGAAATTACTGACAGGAATGGTAAATGCCACGCCGGCCAGCCCAACGCCAACCACCAATTGCATGATGACAATCCAAAACCGTTTGGTTTTCAGCAAATCCACAATCGGACTCCACAGCGGTTTTATCACCCACGGCAAATACAGCCAGCTGGTGTATAAAGCAATGTCGGTGTTTGATATGCCCAGTCGTTTGTACATGATCACCGAGAGGGTCATTACAATTACGTAGGGTAATCCTTCTGCAAAATAAAGTGTGGGAATCCAAAACCAGGGATTGCGTTGAGTTTTTGTTTTAGCCATTTTAGTTGATCGGTTTTATTTATTGAGTTCTATGGCAATCGTTCAAAACGATATCCTTTTGCCTGTAATGTTTCTATCAGTTCTTCCAAACGAAGATAAAATTTATCTGTTCTTTTTTCTTCCGTTCCGGGATGAATCAGCATAATTGCCCCGTTTAAACCCTGCTCCTCCTCTACCTGTAAAATGCTTTTAAAGATTTTATCGGAAGACATATAATTGGCCATATCGGGCGTTGTATAATCGGCGTTACTTCTTATTCCGGGCGAAAAGTTGATGGTGCGTAACCCCATTGCCGAAGCCCAGTTTACCATTGCCGAATTGTACCACTCGTATGGCGGCAAAAACCAGTTTGCATTTTCGCTGTTGATTCCGTGTTGCTGTAAAACTTTGTAGTTTTCTTTCAAATCCTGCTCAAAATTAGTTCGGTCAACCAGCAACGAATCCCGTTTTGTCCAGTCGCAATACAAGAGGTGTTTATCTGAATGTGCCCCCAAATAATGCCCGTCTTTTATTACTTGTTTTATGATCGGTTGAAACTGTTTGTCGCGTAAAAAGTCGCCGGTGAAAAAGAACGATGCTTTACCATCCTTTTTATCAAGCACCTTTAAAATATGTGCTGCACCTTCGGCTTTATCGTGCGCCGAAAACACCAGGTAAATAGTATTTTCTGAAGGCTGAATGCGCCGGATAGCTCCCTGTGTATCTTTTTCATACGCGTTTTGCTGTGCAGCCCCCATTTTTTCCATCGACGACAAATAGTAACTCAAACTTGCCGTGCCATCCATCGTTGGTTCGTTGGATGAATAATCACCCAGATCGTCGTGGTAAACCGCTTTGCCCTTGTTAAAAGCTTCAAACGGATCGGGTTGCTGAATTTGAATACCAATTAGCCCGGAAAAAATTGAATTATAAACCGGTCCGTCAACCAAACCACCATAAGTTGTTTCACCAAGTATTTCTGTGATGGATGAATGTGGTATTTGCGGATTATCACCTCCTGCGGGCAATCCGCAAATCATACTTGTTCCCCACGGATTACAGCCAAACAGCCAGTCACGCAAGGCTGCTTCCATTTCGGCAAACGAGCGGTCACCGGTAATTTCTTCGTAAGCGCGGGCCTGCGTAATCGCGGCCGCCACCAAATTATTCGAGCACCAGATAAACGGAATGCCATTCAAAAAAGGATCATCCTTCCCACGATCGTAAAGATGCGCTAATCCCTGTTTCAGATACGATGCAAAGTTTTCGTCCTTTTCGGCCAGCTTTACATGCCCGAGATTCACAAATGGGTAGAATTGGTAATGGCGTGCAAAACCTGCCGAGATCCAGGGTGTAACGTTTTCAACACTGCCCCATTTTTTGGCTTCAGTCAAATAATAAACATCACTGGTAAGCTGATACAGAGTTGTGGCTGCCAGTTCAAGGTCGTCCACATAATTGGCTTCCTCGTAAAAATACGGCGACACGTTACAAGCCGTTTGACAAGCACCCAAATCACTCAAGGCAAAAGTGTAAGCTTCGGCAGCCTTAGCTGCTATTTGTTCGGCGAACTCAGGGTAATGCTCTTTCATCATCATCGATCCCAACGCAAATGACGATGCGTATTTTGCTGCACTCGACGAAACGCCGGTGGTGCGGTTTTTATGTGCGGCCAGCCCTTGTGGTTTTCCAGTAATAAAATACACCGGGCGGTAAGTTCCTTCCAATCCGTAACGAACCGTGTCTTTATTAGGCAAACGATAACCGCGGTGATCTCTGTCGTCGGCAATCTGGTTGTACATCTCCCCAGCCGAGGGATTCATTTTTACCATCCAGTCGAGACCCCATTTTGCTTCATCCAAAATATCGGGAATTCCGTTTGCTCCCGACACTCCATTCTCCCGGTATTCATCTTTAAACACCGCCGGATTTTGCTCGTAGGCATACAACAACTGATAAGTTGCATTAGCCGAAGTTGTAAGATATTGCAGGTAATCCGAGGCATCGTGCCAACCCCCGGTCACATCAATTTTCTGTCCTGTTTTAGTTGGATGATCCACAATAATTCCATCGTGAAGGTGACAGGAATCCTGCAAATACGGATTGTAACCACAACGCTGCTGGCGCATGTAGTTTAATAGGAAATCTGCTGTTCCTTCATACACATCCGAAGCGATTTGAAAAGCCGGTGAACGGGTTTCGCCCAATTCAAGGTAATAACCACCCGAATTTGTCAACGCGGAAAAATCAAGGCGATAAGCGGTCTTCATTCCCCAATCGGAGCCATCAGCTTGCTTTACTTCCGCCTCATAAACCAGCTTATCGTTTAAGGCATCAAACACCTGAAACTGTTGTGTACTTTCCGCTTCTGTTGAAAGGAAAACAGCCACCTTAACCGACCGCGGCAAGTAGCCCAATTGATTGATACGAATAACTTTCTGCTGTGCAAAAACACATGCCGCAACAAACACCAGAACAAATGAGAGAAACGCCCGCTTGGTCATGTTAGTATCGTTTTTCGAGGTCTATATTTTTAAAATAATGATTTAGAATTTCATCGTACTTATAACCTTTGTGGCCCATTACGGCCGCACCGATCTGACACAGTCCAACGCCGTGCCCCCAACCGGCTCCGTGCAAAATAATCTTGCCCGGTACACCATCAACAACATCCTTTTTCTCCACCAGAAATGCCGAGCTGTATAAATGCGACTCGCTCAACCACCTGCGGATTTCCAGCTCTTTACCAACTGTCAAAGTCTTTTTCGATCCTACAATTTTTAGTTTTATCAATCGTCCCGAGGTGCCACGTTCGATTGGGATCATATCCAGAATCTTTCCAAAATCATGCCCCGAACGTTTCAGGATCAAAGCAGAAAGTTCATCCTGTTTGTATTCAACAGTCCAGCGGTAAAAATCTTTGGCTGTCCAGTCGTACTCGTTCAGCACCTGTTTCAGCACCTCTTCATCGTCGGTATTACAAAACGCTTCCGGTGCATTTTTTAACCACGGAACTGCATTTTCTTCTACAGTAAGATTTGTTTCAAAACCTTCTGGAGCTGACGGGTTATCTATCACAGCCGTTAAGTAGGGATGATTTACCGGCTCCCAGCAATTTTCGAATAGCTCGGCAATACCTCCACAACATTTCGAGAAACGCGCATCACAAATCACGCCGTTGTAGGCAAGTACCACGCCGGCCGTTTCGTTTACCGCCTTCACCACATTCGGATTATGCGAACGCGTTGTTCCCTGGTAGCGCTGACAATGATCATCGGCGCAAACATGGAAATTCGTATGATCTTCACGGTCGTACCACTTTATGTACTCACCGTCGGTTTTAAAAGTACTTTCATAGCTTTCTCCCGCATCGGTCAGTTTATCCTGCTTCTCAATTTGAGCAATCAACCAGCTGCGCGAAATTATGGCGTGCGCTTTCAACAAATCAAGCGAACTTTTGGCACTCATTTCCGACGAAATTACGCTGATCAGGTAGTCTTCAATCGAAAGAATATTTACAGCCGTAACCTTTCCCTCTTCGATGATAAATTTCAAAGCCCCCTGAAATTTCTGATCCTCTTTTTGCTCCCAGTGAAAATTTACACCGATGGTAACATCTTTTAGTTCGAACTCCGACTTTCCCTTTTCAAGCGGCACGAAATACAATTTATCCTGACTTATTTCCTTTCCGGCGAGCTGTATCTTTTCGTTTTCAATACAAACTGATCCTTCTCCTGCCAAAACATGATCTGTTCCGACAAGCAGGTATTCTCCCTGAAAATTAAAATCGATCTTATCGGCACTCATTATGCCAACGTGAATATTAGGAATGCTCATTGTTTAAGTTTTATGATTAGCTTATCAAATTGGTCTTCAGGCAATAAAACCTGTTTTAGTAAACTTTCAATATCGGCTTTCCCGATCTTCAAAAAATCCTTCTCCTGTGGTGTAATTAAAACACCACCCATATCAACCGAAGCCGGACTGATCAGAATATTCTCCTCTTCTTCGGCAAAATACTGCGACGGACGATGTAAGGCACGTGGAAACACCAAAATTTGCCAGCCTCCATCATCATAACGGGTAAGAATGTTCAGCATCGGCTCCTCATCACTTGGTGGCTCTGCAAGCGCTTTATAGATGTGTGTAAACGCATTAATCAAAGCCATTTTATTG
>NZ_JBFHGM010000314.1:0-5503 GCF_041583095.1 Draconibacterium sp. | reverse complement strand
TTTATCCTTATGCATTTGCTAATCTGTTTATGAATAGCGAAAATGCAAATTGAAATCCGTTTAATCGAAAATCGCCTGCAACTAACTAAATTTCAATATTTTCAAAGAATATTATTAGATTTTAATGGGACAGCAATGTCTGTTAAATAAAACGGAAGGAATCTACTTTTCCTTTTTAGCTTCATCCTTCAGCGAATCCACATCCCAGGCGCAATCGGTTTCATGAATGGAGTAGTTTTTTTCGGCTTGCAGGGTTTCTTTTACCTGTTCTGCAAAACGACGGGTTTCCTGAATAAACTTGCCCTGGTCTTCCAGCCAGTGTCGGTACAGCTCTTCTGTAACCTGGTCTTCGTGGTGTTTAAAAGTGCGTGTGGCACGGTAGGCTTCGTATTTCGAAAATCCCAGTTCAATCAATGCGTCGTTTCCAAGTTCGGCGGCCGAATGAAAGTTTTCGCGTTGTACTTTGTTAATGTTTAAATTCAGGTATTCAAATACATGGAAAATATCTTTGGCACGCGCCAGTATTTTTACATGCGGGTATTTCTTACGAACAATCTCGGCCACTTTCAACGCATTTTCATGCTCGGCCATACTAAGAATCAGCAAACGGGCATTTTCAATTCCTGCTTTTTCGAGCATTGTGGGGCGGGTAATATCGCCAAAATACAGTTTGAAACCATATTTACGCAGTGTTTCAACGTTTGATGGATTATTATCGAGGATGGTAACTTTTATTCCGTTTGCCAGTAAAATACGGCCAACTGTTAATCCAAATCGCCCGAAACCTGCAAGAATTACCGGTGTTTCTTCATCCTCAATATCATCGTATTCCAGTTTGTTTTGCCAGCGCGCCAAAATAGGGCTCACCGCTTTGTCGTTAAAAATTAGCAGTAGTGGCGAAATCGCCATCGATAAGGTAACTACCAGCAAAAGCATTCCTGAAGTTTGTTCGTCGAACAGTTTGTTTTGTTTCGAGAAGGAGATAAGTACAAAAGCAAATTCGCTGGCCTGTGCCAGCAGAAATGCAAAAAGAAACTCAAAGCCTTTTTTTAGCCGGAATATTCTGCCCAAAATCAACAGTACCACAAACTTTATAAAAATAAGAAGGAGCACAAACAGAATGATTAACCATGGATCTTCGATAAGCAGGTTAAAGTTGATGCCGGCTCCCACAGAAATAAAAAAGAGTCCAAGCAGCAATCCTTTAAACGGATCGATGGTTGTTTCCAGCTCGTGGCGGTATTCGCTGTCGGCCAGAACAACGCCGGCGATAAAAGTTCCAAGTGCGGGTGATAATCCAATGGCATCCATCCCAAGAGCAGTTCCAATTACCATAAGCAGTGCCAGGGCTACAAAAACCTCGTGTAAACCGGTTTCGGCAACCAGACGGAAAATATGACGGGCAGCAAAACGGCCAATAATAACCAATACGGTAATCGCTCCAATAATAATTAATAATTGCAGCCAGCCGGGCAATTGTGCAACCTGTCCAATACTGTTTATCGATGTATCCGAAAGATCGGCCGGTGTTCCCAGAGTGGCTATAATTGGTAGTAATGCAAGTATTGGAATAACCGCCATATCCTGAAACAATAAAACCGAAAAAGCCGATCGCCCGGCAATGTTGCGCATCAATCCTTTTTCGCTTAAAGTTTGTAATACAATTGCTGTTGAAGAGAGTGCAAGAATAAGCCCGATGGCCACCGCCCTGTTTAGCTGGAAATTGAGTAAAAGTGCTACTCCCGTAATTATTCCGGCAGTTATAAGCACTTGTAATCCCCCGAGTCCAAAAATAGATCGCCGCATTTTCCACAATAGTTTGGGCTCCAGTTCCAGACCGATAATAAAAAGCATAAGCACAACGCCAAACTCGGCAAAATGCATCACTTCTCCGGCTTCGTTGCCTACCAATCGTAACACAAATGGTCCGATAATAATTCCGGCAAGCAGGTAACCCAGCACCGAACCAAGACCCAGTTTTTTGGCAATTGGAACAGAAACTACTGCTGCACCAAGGTAAATTAATGCGTTTAAAAAAAAATCCTGATTATGCATCGTGCTTAATTATTTCGTTCATGTACTCCATTGTGTTCAGTTGTTCCGAATCGATCTGGTTATCGCGAAGCAGAGTTATAACCTTACGATAATCGTCGGCAAATTTTTTTATGTCATCTCTGCTTAGGGTATGCGAACCGTGCACTACAAAAGGCGGGAGGTTTTCCATCCGGCAAAGACTGGCCGATTGTATAAAAGGTGCTAAAAACTGGTTTATGGTATACCGGTTTTTTCCCTCGGCACTGTATACTTCTTTTCTTCCGCCGGTTGAAATGCACGACATGGCCCATTTACCTTCCAAAGCCCGCCCGTGTGTACCATAAGCAAAGCCATGTTGCAACACCAAATCCATCCACTCTTTGATAATAGCAGGCGCGCTGTACCAGTAAAACGGATGTTGCCAGATTATGATATCGTGCTGGGTTAGCAGTTTTTGTTCAACAGGCACATCAATAAAAAAATCGGGATACTTTTCATACAAATTATTAACGGTAACACCATCCAGATCTTTAATAGCTTCCATTAGCGTTTTGTTGATGAGCGACTTGTGAAAAGCCGGATGTGCAAAAAGTATTAATATTTTTTTCATTTCTAAATTCTGTTAAAACTGAAAATAGATGATTAAAAATCTCAAACAAATTTCAGAATGACAAAGTTGTCAGGTACTAATATCAGCTTTTATGAGCAACTATAAAAGCATAAATACCCGGAAAGCAAAAAAGTTTACGTTTTTCTATTTGAATTTATCCATTTTGTAAATTAAAAAATGCTGTAATTCAGTGTCTACTTAGTGTTGTTAATGTTATTTCACGCAAATGATATTAAAAAGTCATGAAACCGTTTCAGAAAACTTTGTAATTTTGCGGCTGATTTAAAGGACAGATATGACAGAAATTAAGCTTAACACAATTCCTGAAGCCATTGCTGCTATACAGAGAGGTGAAATGGTAATTGTTGTTGATGATGAAGATAGAGAGAACGAAGGTGATCTAATTGTAGCCTCGGAATTGATCACCACTGAAATCGTAAATTTTATGGCTTCGCAGGCTCGCGGCCTTATTTGCGTAGCATTAACAGAGGACCGTTGCAAGGAACTGGAGCTGGAATTGATGGTGGGTAAAAACACTTCGGCCAATGAAACGGCGTTTACAGTTTCGGTTGATGCGATTCATCCAGAAGTAACTACGGGAATTTCTGCTGCCGACCGGGCAATTACCATTAAAATGCTGGTTGATAAAAAAACCCGACCGGAACAATTGGGCCGTCCGGGGCATATTTTTCCTTTAAAAGCTATGGAACGTGGGGTGTTGCGCCGTACCGGACACACCGAGGCTGCTGTTGACCTTGCTCGTTTAGCCGGTTTAAAACCTTCGGGTGTGCTGGTTGAAATTATGAACGACGACGGAACAATGGCCCGCTTGCCACAATTGTATGAGTTTGCTCAAAAACATAAGCTGAAGCTGATAACCATTAAAGACCTGATTTCTTTCCTGTTCCAGAGCGAGAGCCTGATTGAAAGAGGTGAAGAAGTGGCTTTACCAACCGATTACGGCGATTTCAGAATCGTTCCTTTCCGTCAGAAATCGAATGGTGCCGAACATGTTGCTTTGATAAAAGGCGAGTGGGAGCCAAACGAGCCTATTATGGTTCGCGTGCACTCTTCATGTATGACCGGCGATATTTTTGGATCGATGCGTTGCGAATGTGGCGACCAGTTGCACAGCTCGATGGAGATGATTGAAAAAGCCGGAAAAGGTGTTATCGTTTACATGATGCAGGAAGGACGAGGCATTGGGCTACTCAATAAAATTGCTGCATACAAACTGCAGGACCAGGGAATGGATACCGTTGAAGCCAATCTTCATCTTGGATTTAAAGCCGACGAACGTGATTATGGCGTGGGAGCGCAAATTTTATGTAATCTTGGTGTTACCAAAATGCGTTTGCTAACCAATAATCCGGTAAAGCGTGTTGGTTTAGAAGGTTATGGTTTGGAAGTTACCGAAATTGTACCCATAGAAATTGCTCCAAACGAGCATAATCAACGTTACATGAAAACCAAACGCGACCGAATGGGGCATCACCTTCGAAAATTTAACTACGATAGATAATTTGCACTTTGTAAATATTTTACAAAGTTGTCTTGATAGATGAAATTTCATGATTAGATTTGTAGCATAAATCTAATCTATGAAACATCTATTTGTAATTGCCTTTTTGGTAATGGTAGCGGCACTCAATGCTGCTGAAAAAGGAACACAACCCAACATTATTTTTATTATTACCGATCAGCAACGCGCCGATGCACTGGGCTGCATGGGCAATGCTGCCGTAATATCACCCAATATTGATAGGCTTGCTGAAGCAGGTGCTACCTTTGTAAACGCCTATTCATCGGTGCCCAGTTGTACACCGGCACGAGCGGGTCTGCTAACGGGTATGTCGCCCTGGCACCACGGTATGTTAGGTTATGGGCGTGTAGCCCGCAAGTATAAATACGAAATGCCACGTATGTTGCGCAAAGCCGGTTACTACACGTTTGGAATTGGTAAGATGCACTGGTTTCCGCAAAAAGCTTTGCACGGATTTCACGGAACGCTGGTTGATGAAAGTGGCCGTGTTGAACAGGATGGTTTTGTTAGTGATTACCGCGATTGGTTTAAACTGCAGGCCCCCGGCGAAGATCCCGATAAAACGGGAATAGGTTGGAATGAACACCGTTCAGGAGTTTATCAGCTCGACGAAAAATTACATCCAACATACTGGACCGGCCAAACTGCTGTTGAATTAATCGAAAATTGCAATCAGGATAAACCACTTTTTCTAAAAGTATCATTTGCTCGTCCGCATAGTCCTTACGACCCGCCACAACGTTTTCTCGATTTATATAAAGATGTTCAGATTCCGACACCCTATACAGGTGAGTGGGATAAACAATATGAAGGTTTGGAAGGTGGAAAAGACGCTGCTTTTGGAGATTTTGGAGTTGATCATGCCATTGAAAGCCGGCGACATTATTACGCGAGCATCACCTTTATTGACGAGATGGTTGGAAAGATCATTCAAACGCTAAAAGATAAAGGGATGTACGAAAATACCCTTATTTGTTTCACATCCGATCATGGCGACATGTTGGGCGACCATTACCACTGGCGCAAAACCTATGCTTACGAAGGTTCTTCCAATATTCCCTTTATTATAAAATGGCCTGAATCTCTCAAAAGTAAATCAGCGCCCGGAACAAAATTGGAACAGGTTACCGAGCTGCGCGATTTTCTCCCAACATTTTTAGATGCAGCCGGAGCAGAAATTCCCAACGATATGGATGGTCTTTCCGTTCTCAAGTTGATAATAAATCCGCATAATGCATGGAGAAATTACATCGATTTGGAACACGCAACAACCTATAGTGAAGAGAACTACTGGTGTGCTTTAACTGATGGTGCCT
>NZ_JBFHGM010000313.1:0-5504 GCF_041583095.1 Draconibacterium sp. | reverse complement strand
TGTTTGCCTGTAAAGGAACTTCGGATAAATCAGCTATTAAAACCGAAGTTGTAGATCGTGGCCCGGTAGTGGCTTCGTTTAAGTGTCAGGGAAGTGTGCGCGCGGCCAATGTGGTGTCGGTGCTAAATCCTTTGAGAAACTCGGTGGTTGCTTTACACAAGATGCCCGGCCAGCGGGTTGAAAAAGGGGAGCTTATTATGCAGCTCAGCAAAGCACAATTACTGGAAGAAATTGCCGATCTGAATAACCAGATACAACAAAAAGAAAATGCCCTTGAGAAAAACCGCTTAAATGTAAAAAGTGTTCAGCTTGACCTGAACCAGGGGGAAGAGGCAAAAAAGGCACGTGTTCTGAATATGCAACATTCGCTCGAGCAGCAGGAAAAACTGTTGGAAGCCGGCGGCACATCTCAGGCCCGGGTTGACCAAATAAAACAAAACCTTTTGCTGGCTGAGCAGGATTTAAACAACCAGGCCGAAAAGAATTCGCTACGTTTGCAGCAGCTGGAAATGGATGAGCGCAACCTGGCCTTACAAATCGAATCGTTTAAAAAAAGTCTGAATACACAACGTGCCATTTTACAAAAAACGGATGTAAAAGCACCTGTTTCGGGTGTTTTGCTGGAAATAGCAGGTAGTGTTGGCGACTATGTTTCGCTCGATCAGGCATTGGTAAAAATTGCCGATGAAAGCACCTCTAAAATTGTTGGAACTGCCGGAAGAAATAAACTCGATCGTATTCAGCCCGGGGGAGAAGTGGAAGTGACCGTGAATGATGAGACGTTTATGGGAACCATTGGCCAGGTATACGACGATGAAAATTCGGAGTCGGTATCGTTTGATGTTTTTGTTGCCGAAAATGATCAGCAAAAACTTAAAGGAGCTGAAAATGTTGAACTTCTGGTAAAAGCCAATGATAAGGATAATGTGCTACGAATACGAAAATTACCGGGAATGACATTGTCGCAACATTTTGATGTTTTGCTTCAAAAACAAGATGAGGTTATTCGCACCGAAATTGTTTTGGGAATCATTGGTAAAGATTACTGCGAAATTATTTCAGGCGTTAACGAAGGCGATGTTATTCGGGTTGAAGATCCTTCTGCTACATCTGCGCTTTAAATTATGCTACATTATTACACCTATAAATTGTTGGACTTAAATTACATTCTGGAAGTTAATGGCAGAAATGAATATTAATCTTTGTTTTTTGTAACCACACATAATTGTTATGTTGCCCTAATCTTGTTTCAGAGGCTCGTCTGTGTAGGGCTGGTAGTTATATCATCTGACCGAAAGACATGGTAAAGACAGACCGTGGAAATTAAAATATTAATTTAACAGAAGTATTAATTGCAAATTTTAGTTAGCAAGAATTGTAATGGATTAACATTGATTTGCTACGTTAATAATTTATATTTTTACGTTTTTAAGTTGTTCGATAAAACCAAAATTTAATGAGAAGGAGAAACTCTCTTGCCGCTAAACTAAGTCCTGCTTTGCTTGCTTCGTTTGTTTTTATTGTTCTTGTAGCCTGTTCCTTTGCCTTTTATAAATTTAAAATGGGGCAATGGGAAAAAGACGTGCGGAGCGAGATACTAGCCCAAATGACTGGTAAAAAATCCAATCTGGAGAAAGCACTTTATTCGCGCATCTACTACACGCGGGGAGTGGCTGGTTATGTTGCTCTAAATCCTGAAATTACTGATTTAGAATTCTCGGAATTAGCTAAAGAATACATAAAGGGCGATACCGTTATTGGAACAATGGCGTTGGCTAAAGATTGTATTATAAGTTCAATTTATCCTTTTAACGGACATGAAGAAGCGGTAGGGTTAAACTTGCTGGATCATCCTGAACGGAGAGAAATGGTTGAAAAAACCATTGAAACCCAACTGACATTTATTGCAGGTCCGGTTGAATTGGTTGAAGGAGGTATTGCTTTTATTAGTTACACTCCAATTTTTGATAAAACCAAAGGCCTTGAAAATGACTTCTGGGGGCTCACAGATATCGTAATAGATCAAGACAGGCTTTTTAATGAAGCGGGGCTCCACAATGAGAGCTCCCCTTATAAATATGCACTTCGTGGTTACGACGGATCTGGTAACAACGGCGCCGCTTTTTGGGGAGATGATGAAATTTTCGACAAAGATCCTGTACTTGTTAATATTGATCTTCCAATTGGGCATTGGGCCTTGGCAGCAGTTCCGGTTAAGGGATGGAATGCTTATTTTAATCAGGATAAAACGTTGCTTAATTCGCTTGTTGTTAGTGCGCTGGTGATTAGTGTGTTAATGTGGCTTTTTGCACGGTCTGTGATTAAATTAAGAATAAACGAACGGCAGTTAAAGGCTGTCTTTAATTCGCTTGATAGTATTATTATTGAGTTTGACCGTGAAGGTAACTATGTGGATATTAATTCAATTAATCCGGATATGCTTGTTTTACCCGAAAATGAATTGCGTGGTAAAAATGTGGATGAAATATTTGATAAGGAAAAAGCCCGTTTTTTTAAGAAGGCAATTAACAAATGCATTACTAACAGGGAGCTTGTGGTAGTTGAATATCCGGTTATTATTCGTAATGAAGAACGGTGGTTTTCGGCGCGTATCAGTAACAAAGATACCAATACTGTTATTTTTAATTCGTATGAAGTTACTGAAAATAAAAAACGGGAACAGCGCTTGATCAAATCGGAGGCGGAACTGAAAAATGCAGTTGAAATGCAGAACAAGTTTCTATCGGTTTTGGCTCATGATTTACGTGGTCCATTGGGGAGTCAAAATAATATTCTGGATTTACTATATGAGCAGTATTACGAGATGGGTGAAGAAACACGTAAAAACTTTTTAGATTCTTTGCGGGAATCGTCACACAACTTATTTGCGCTACTCGAAAACCTTTTGAAATGGTCCATGTCGAAATCTGGAAAAATAGATGTACAGCCGGTTGAATTTGATTTGCTGGAGGTTTGTAACAATTTGTCGCGCTATTATAATAAACAGGCTAAAACAAAAGGAGTACATCTTTTAAATGAACTTCATACAACCATAAAAGTTTTTGCCGATGTAAACTTGTTCGAAACAATTTTACGTAACCTGATTTCGAACGCCATTAAATTTACACCTGAAAATGGAAAGGTGATCATTTCGGTTGATTCGAAGAATGCAGCTGGAGAGGTTTCTTACATAGTGAAAATTACCGATAATGGAGTTGGAATTGACGAAGAAAGAATGGCCAATTTGTTCGGGGTAGATAAAACAAAATCTACAAACGGAACGGCCAGTGAAACAGGTAGTGGTTTTGGTTTGATATTATGTCAGGAGTTGGCACAAAAAATGGGTACAACAATTAAGGTGGATAGTACAAAAGGTAAAGGGAGTACCTTCTCTATTTCAGTAACTGGTGTTTAAAAAACGTCAAACCGATAATTGACCGTATTAATTTGCAAAGCTGAGTAGGGATGTTTAGACCATAAGCTGATTGAGAATTTTAACGGGAATATCAACGTTCGACTCTTTTGAGATATTTGGTTACGGGGAGAAAGATATACTACCTTAATAAATATCGGCAAGCTGAATGAATAGCAACTTGCCGATATTGTATTTTGTAGAAAGGGGAATTAAAGGTTTATTTTATCAACCCCCGGTCTTTATACTTTTGGATAAAAGCCTGATCCAGCTCATCAGAATCTTTGTATTGCACACGTAAATCCTTTAACTGTTTTTTCAATGTCGCAACAACATCGGCATATGCAGGATTGTCGAATACATTATTCAATTCCAGCGGATCATTTTTGCGGTCGTATAATTCCCACTCGTCAACATCGTAGTAAAAGTGCGCCAGTTTAAAATCGGTTGTTACAATTCCGTAGTGGCGTTTCACCATATGGAAACCCGGGTACTCATAATAATGGTAATAAACCGCATCGCGGGTCCAGGAAGCGGTGTCGCCAGCCAGCAGCGGTATCAGGCTTTCGCCCTGCATATCCGACGGTGCTTCAATACCGGCAGCTTCCAGAAAGGTTTGTGCAAAATCGAGGTTCTGCACCATTTCATCCGATACCGATCCCGGAGCAATTTTCCCCGGCCACTTTACCAAAAGCGGTGTTTTAAACGATTCATTGTATATAAAACGTTTATCGAACCAGCCGTGTTCTCCCAGATAAAATCCCTGATCAGATGTATAAACAACAATTGTATTTTTGTCCAGTCCTTTCTCTTTCAAATGATCGAGCAACCGACCAACATTTTCATCTACCGATGCAATACAGCCCAGGTAATCCTGCATATAACGCTGGTATTTCCAACGCATAAATGCCGAGTCGTTCATGGTAGGGTACATTTCTGCAAACTTCTCGTTTATTGGTCCGTAGACAGCATCCCAGTTTGCCTTTTGTTCATCGGTAAAACGGGCATATTTGCTTTTGAAAACATTAAATCCCCATTCCGACATTTCCGTAACGCCCAGCTCTTTTGCCAACTCTGGATAAATTTTGTTATCGGCCGAAACCGTCATGTGTTTTAACAGATTCATTTCAGCTTCTTTAGCTGCTGTTCCTCTGCCTTTGTAATCATCGAACAAAGTCTCCGGTTCGGGGAAAGTTTTTTGGGTAAACTCTTTATAATGTCGTTCGGCCGGGAACCACTCGCGATGAGGTGCCTTGTGCAAATACATCAGCAAAAAGGGCTTATCGTCTTGCCGGCGGTTATCCATCCAGTCGATTGTTAGATCGGTGATTACATCGGTTACATAGCCCTGAATGGTTGTATCGCCGGTGTTGGTAATAAAATCGGGATTGTAGTAATCGCCTTGCCCGGGAAGGATCTTAAACTCATCAAAACCCTTCGGATTGTTTCCGAAATGCAGCTTGCCAAACATAGCGGTTTGATAGCCGGCATTCTGTAATAGTTGCGGGAAAGTTACATTGGTTGTGTCGAAAGGAAAATTATTGTCGATCTTTCCGTGTATGTGCGTATGTTTTCCGGTAAGAATGGTTGCCCGCGACGGAGCACAAATCGAGTTCGAAACACAGGCATTGGTAAACAACATTCCTTCGTCGGCAATCCTATCGATATTTGGCGTTTGTATCAATTTGTCGTCGTAGGCACTAATGGCCTGGTACGCATGATCGTCGCTCATGATAAAAATAATATTCGGACGCTGCGATTCACTTTCCTTTTGCGAGCAAGCCCCTAAAAGGACTGCGGATACAAAAAGAATTATGACATAAAAACTTCTCATTTTAGTTGGTTTAGGTTTTTATTTCAATGTAAATTTTGTTGCCAGCGAGGCGTTTGAATCACCTCCGACATAAATTTCAAATTCTCCGGGTTCGGCATAAAACGACAGGTCGGCATGATAAAATGCCAGATCTTCGTTGGTAATGGTAAATTCCACCGTTTTGGTTTCGTCTTTTGAAATAAAAACTTTTTCAAATCCTTTCAGCAAACGTAGCGGAGGAGTAGTACTGGCTACCATATCGCGGATATACAGCTGAAC
>NZ_JBFHGM010000312.1:0-5518 GCF_041583095.1 Draconibacterium sp. | reverse complement strand
GGCATAAAAGCGGTTGATGCATTTGCGGCAAAGCACCCCAATATCATCGTAAACTTTTCATTTCACAACTCGGGCGGTATGTGGCTTCGTGTTCCGGCTGATAATACAACAGTTCTTCCGGCTTCGGATATTGCTGCATATGATGTAATCGGAAAAGAAGCCATCAAAATTACGCCGGGCTATGTTTACATGACCTCGGTTGAACTTTACCCAACTTTTGGCGACTCCGACGGGCAGATGTTCTTTGTACACGGTTCGTATACTTTTGTTGGCGAACTGTTTATGCGCGAAGATGAAACCTACAAAGCGAAAAGTGATAAACCTGCCGCCGGTTCTGATAGCGACCGTAACGAGCGTAGTCGCGAACAGCTGAAATTTAACGATAACGTTGTGCAGGGCGAATTGTACAAAGAATGGAAACCGTTTAATCACCCGGTTTACGGCGAAATTGAAATTGGAGGTTGGGTGAAAATGAGCTCGCGTTTACCACATCCGTTTATGTTGCCCGATTTGGTGCACCGCAACGCTTCAGTGGTATTGCTGGCAGCCAACGAAACACCAAAAGTGGAAATGGATGTATTTGAGGTAAAAGAACTGGACAATAACCTGAAACGAATTCGGGTTCGCTTAACAAACAAGAACGGTTTATCGACCATGACGGCCCAGGCTGTAAAAGATAAGTTGTATACCATCGACCACTTGAAAGTTTCGGGTGCCAAAGTTATTGCCGGTGGCAAAATTAACGATTACCGACTCGATCAGGTTAGCTATAAAGAGCATAAACCTGAGGTTCAGTTCTTTGCCATTCCGGGACACAGTAGTACTGAGTATGAATTTATTGTTCAAGGCAAAGGAGAAGTTAAACTGGAATACTCCTCGCAAAAAGCAGGTATTACTAGTACTTCGGTTGCTTTATAAAAAGAGATTTAATAATAAAAAAGAGTGCTCGCGTCCGTGAGCACTCTTTTTTTACAGAATTTAATTTTACCGAATAGCCACCGGTTCAAATCCAGTGCATTAATTCCCAAATTCTTATTGCTATGCTATCGGTATTTACCAATGTAATTTCATCGTTTCGCTTAATGCTCACGCTGAAAACAATTGGCATACTTGAAATAAAAAAAAATCCCGGCGTCCACTCCGGGATTTTTTAATCCAGTCTTTTTAAACAACTAAATGAATTCTAATAATTCTCCTCCTCTATTTCTAGCGGGGTTTGTATAATTCAAATGTAATTATGTTATTGTACATTATACTACTAGAGCTACTGAA
This sequence comes from Draconibacterium sp., assembly GCF_041583095.1. Classification (NCBI taxonomy): domain Bacteria; kingdom Pseudomonadati; phylum Bacteroidota; class Bacteroidia; order Marinilabiliales; family Prolixibacteraceae; genus Draconibacterium; species Draconibacterium sp. Next base: position 4,246 of record NZ_JBFHGM010000312.1, on the reverse strand, counting down.
ATCAACTAGCCAAAATGCTGATATTACGACTGCCGAAATGCTGACATAAAAGTTTGAAATAATATAGCGATTAACTGCAGAGACAATTTTTGAAGGTATTTTCAAAACCTACCGCATATTGGTTAAATACCTGGCTTAATCAATCGGCATAAAAAATCCCGGGCGTCCAATCCGGGATATTTATTTTATCACAATATAACAGGGTTTCTATAACCTTTAACTAAACTATCTACTGGGTTTGTATAGTGCAAATATACCTGCTGTTGGTTAACCTATACGATATTTTTTGCTGAAAGCACACAAGAATCAACTGATATTTAACGGTTTAAAATACTGACCACAGGCTATTCGAATACCGACAAGCCTATTTTAAATACCGAAATACCTGCTCTTTTCGGAGTCCGTCGTTAACCAAAACCGCTTCAACTCCCAGTTTCCCGACTTCGAGAATATTACGGTGTTCATCGTCGAAGAAAACCATGTCGGAATAATCAATTCCAAAATACTTTTTGATATTTGAGAAATGCTGGATTTTACTGCTTGGATAAATTTCTTTCAGGTCGAAATATTTATCGATATCAAACAGGTGAAGCAGATCTTGTGCCCAGGATGGCTCGAAAGTTCGTGAAGCTGCAGCAATTTTTCGCTTGTTCTTTTTTAGTTCCTCCAATACAGGAATCACATCAGCATACAATTCCATTTCACTGTTCGACTGATCAAGCAAAGCGCCATCGCTCCAGTAATAAGGCGGATTTGTGGCATCGCACCAGGTACCTCCAGCGTCCCACAGGGTAAAATCCAAATCAAAAACGAATAACTTCATGGAGGCGAAAATAGAGAAAGTATGGAGATTTGTGTTTTATATCAACTCCTTAGAGCCAATATAAAACACAAATTTTAAGTCGCTAAAATCCCAGGCTTTGAGGTAACCACATCGAGATTTCAGGAATATAAGTAACCAGCAACAAACAAACGATCATTGCTATAAACATCGGGATAAGCGGTTTTATCACCGTTTCAATTTTTACCTGGCTTACACTACAACCGATAAACAGCAGCGAACCAACAGGAGGTGTTCCCAAACCAACACTCAGGTTCAGTACCATGATAATTCCGAAGTGAACAGGTTCCAATCCTAAATTGGTAACGATGGGTAAGAATATCGGTGTAAAAATCAGCACTGCCGGAGTCATGTCCATAAACACACCCACAAACAGCAAAATCAAATTGATGATCAGCAGAATTACAAATTTATTATCGCTAAGGGCCAATAAAGCTTCACTTACATTTTGTGGAATATTCTCGTAAGCCATAATCCACGACAAACCGATACAGGTGGCCACAAGCAAAAGCACAAACGCTGTTGTTTTTACCGAATGCAGAATGACGGAAGGAAGGTCCTTCCAACTCAACTCACGATATATAAATGCCAAAACCAAAGCGTATAAAACAGCCACGGCCGAAGCTTCGGTTGCGGTAAAAAAACCGGCTACAATACCACCGATAACAATCACCAGCATCATCAAACTCGGGAAGGCACGCCAAAGTGTTTTTAAAGCATTTAATGCTCCCTTTTTATGCCTGCTGCCGTAATAACCAATTCCACCTAAAAACAAAGCACCGATTCCTCCATAAATGGCTGTGGCAACTCCTGCCGAGAACGCACTGTTTACTTTAAACAATCCAACAATTACTAAAGCAAGTGATGCAATAACCGCGAAGAATTTACCGAGGTTGCGCACCATTCCTTTAAAACCAAAATGTTTGTACGAGAACATTCCCATAGCCACAGCCATAATCGCCAAACCAGTTAAAATGCCCGGAGCGTAACCCGCCAGGAAAAGTGCAGTAATGGAAACACCACCACTGGCCAGCGAATATACAATGAGGATATTACTTGGCGGAATAGACAAACCTGTTGTTGCTGAAGTGATATTTACCGCGGCACTAAAGTTTTTGTCGTAGCCTTCTTTGTTCATTTCGGGCATCATAATACTACCGATTGCCGAAGCCGATGCAGCTGCAGAACCGGAAATGGCACCAAAAAGCATGTTGGCAAAAACATTAACAAAAGCCAGTCCGGCAGGCCAGCGGCCAACCAAAACACGCGCAAAATCAATAAGCCGGATAGCTATTCCTCCCTTGTTCATTATATTCCCCGCCAGTATAAAAAACGGAATGGCCAGCAGTGCAAAACTGTCCAGTCCCGTTGCCATTCGCTGTGCAAACGTAGTTGCTGCAGGCAGTGGCATAATGGTTACCAGCATGGTTAAAATCCCTGAAATTCCGATACTGATAGCAATAGGAACTCCAATTACAAGTAAAATTATAAAGCTTACTACAAGTACAATTACTCCTAAAAATTCCATTACTCTTCAATATTTTGGTTCAGTGAATTATCAATAGCATAATAAATAATCAGCAATCCGCTAAGCGGAACAATAAGGTAAACATACCCCAGAGGCAAAGCCAGCGCTGCCGATTTTACATTCAGGTAGAAGCGGGTGTAAACAAGCCACGAGCCGCCAAATACCATTACAAATAGCGCAAATAAGCCAACCAGGGCGTTAATAAAAGTTTGTAAGCGACGTTTTTTAACGCCTTTCATTTTTTGCAGCATCAGGTCGATGGCGAGATGTTCGTTTTTACCGGCCACATAAGCGGCCCCCAACATACCTACCCAAATTAGAAGAAATCCGGCCAGCTCGTCGGTAAACGAACTTGGTGCGGACAGAACGTAGCGGCTAAAAACTTGCCAGAGCACATCGAGTACCAATATGCTCATAATCGAAATCAACAAGATCTCGATTACTTTATCTATTTTTTCTCTGATAGTCATAATCTTTTTCTTATCGGTTTCTATTTAACGGCTTCGATGCGACGTAATATGTCTCCCAAAACTTCGTCCTGACGGTATTTATCCAGTAGATCGGAAACTTTTTCTGCAAATAATGTTTTGTCTGGATAATTGATCTTAACACCATTCTCCTGAACGATCCGCAACGATTCTTCCACCGATTCGGCCCAGTACTTCCGTTCCACAGGAACCGATTCGTCGGCAGCTTCCTGCAGCCACTTTTTCTCCTGCTCGCTTAGTGTATTCCACACTTTTGTACTGATGATCAGCACATCGGGCACACAGGTATGTTCATCTAATGAGTACTGTTTACACACCTCGTAATGATGCGAAGTATATAAACTTGGCTCGTTGTTTTCGGCACCGTCAACCACTCCACTTTGCAGCGCAGTATATAATTCGCCCCACGAAATTGGAGTTGGAGAACCACCTAAAGCACGTACCATTTCCATGGCAGTCTGGCTTTTCATCACCCTGATTTTTAACCCTTTTAAATCATCGGGAGTATTAATCGGCTTGTCGATGGTATAAAAACTACGAAAACCGGCATCGTAAAAACACAAACCACGAATCCAGTATTCTTCGGTACCCAGCAACAATTCTTTACCGATCTCCCCGTCGAAAACTTTAAATGAATGTTCTTTCGAGCGAAAAACATAAGGCAAACCCAGCGCTTTGAATTTTGGAGTGAAACTTTCCATTACCGCAGCTGAAACTTTGGTAATTGCCAGGCTTCCTATCTGCAACAATTCAACACATTGTTGCTCGGAGCCCAACTGTCCGCTGGGGTAAATATCGATGGTGAGTTTACCGCCCGATTTTTCTGCTAAACGCTCGGCCATAAACTCCATTCCCTTATGAACGGGGTGAGTGGGATCGAGACCATGTGCCAGTTTTAAGACTTTATGTTGTTTGGTTTCGGTGCATCCCAAAAGAAATACTACCACAAAAACCAACGAAAAAGCTTTAACGATTTTAGTTCTCATTAGATATAATTGATTTAGTGTTTCGCCATTTCGGGCGACAATTTTATGTTGTCAGATCGCTGATAATTTTCAGTGCCTCTGTACATTTTCCGGTAATATAGGCATAATTTTTTTCGGCCAAAACTTCTTTCGGGAACAACTGCGATCCCATTCCCACACAAGTTACACCGGCATCGAACCATTGTTTCAGGTTCTCTTTATCCGGAGATACACCTCCGGTTGGCATAATGCTGGCATAAGGCATCGGTCCTTTTACGGCTTTTACAAAGCTTGGTCCTCCCACCTGAGATCCGGGGAATATTTTAACCACCTCGGCACCTAATTCGTGTGCACGGCCAATTTCGGTAACCGAACCACAACCCGGACTCCAGGCAATTTTGCGTTTGTTACAAACTTTTGCAGT
>NZ_JBFHGM010000311.1:0-5535 GCF_041583095.1 Draconibacterium sp. | reverse complement strand
TACTCGACCGGTTAATCCATCAATCCAACAGGATAGAACTAAAAGGTGAATCAATGAGAAGAAAACGTAAAAGAGAAGAGTAATTATTTTTGTTATATTTGATTCAATATAACACTGAAAATGTTCTTTTCGTTTTGGGAAAATCGGGGGTGGTCAATTTACTCCGGCGCAGGTGGTCAACTTAAATCGTAGAAGGGTGGTCAGTTTAAGCGGATTTTCCACTCAGCACCACAATGTCAATCTGATCTATCAACTCTTCAATAAAACTGATGGGATGATAATCAAGAAAATCAATCATCACAACTTGTTCTTTTTTTCTTTTTTTCAGCAGGGCTTTCAGGTTAGGGTCTCCTGCCGGCATAGCTATAATGTCACTTTTCTCGAGATAAGTCCAATCATCTTCGGAAAGACGGAAGCAATCAAAAGCCCCCCCGTTCCAGCTGTCTGCTTTAAAATATCTGTCGCCTTGTTTGTTGATAAATATCTTATTCGACGCTGTCGGTTTATCAATTCGGTACAAATGCGATCGATCGATTTTTAGTTTATCCAAATGCTGTTCAATACGGATGCCAAATTCATCATTTCCAATTGCACCCATTACAGAAATATTTTCAATCCCTGAAAGTTTGCATTGCGTAGCAAAGTTCAATGAATTTCCACCAACATAAACAGTACCCTGTTCCGGAAAAAAATCAACGCAACACGAGGTTAAAGCTATAATTTTCATAGTATTATTAAAAAAAATGGCAAAATATACTGGTATTTTCAATTTTTAAATTACAGGTTTTCATCAGCCAATATTTATTGGGGAAACCATGCATTTTATCTAACTAAATACTAACCTAAATTCAGAATTTGTACCTATTACAGAAATCCTCAATTGCTTTCATTAGTTCCGCTTTTTTCCCAAAGAAAGGCATATGTGAGCCATCGATTCCCCATAATAGCATATTAGGAAATTTAACTTTCTTAAAGTGTTCCGGCCCCACCATCCAGTCTTTCTTTCCGTAAACAAACAATACCGGCATGTGTACTTGAGACGTAAACTCTACAAAATCTTTCTGGTAATCATCAATGGTCATTGCAACTGCACCAAAGTCCCAGTTCCAGTTTGGAATATCACCATAAGTTTGCCCGATCTTTAACATTTCATCCCGGCTTTCAAATCCCATCTGCCACATTAAATCTTTTTGGTTCAATACATTTATTAAACTATCCCACCTGGTATGCAAAGGAATTGACTGGTTAAGATAATAACCATCTTCTTCTACTTCCAGGAAATGACGTGCCTTTGGATACCAACTTGTTTTATAGCTATTACTGATATTTAGAGTACAATTAATCATTATGATCCCCTTTATCGATTCGGGATGTTTTAATGCATAGTCCATTTGCATTATGCCTGCAAAGGAATGGCCCATAATCAACCATTCTTTAATGCCTAGTTCTGTTTTAATCTCTTCAAAATCCTGAACCATCCTGTCTAACGAATAGTTACCATCCTCTGGACTGGACGAACGGCCAACTCCTCTCTGATCAAGGTAGATCATTTGAAAATGTTGTTCTAATGAATCGCCCATAAATTTTTCAAACCAGTAACTTCCGCTACCTGGTCCTCCATGAATAAACAGACAAGGTGTGCCTTGCCCTTGCATGGTAATGTGCAATTCTACACCATCAGAGGTTACAATCGTTTTCTCTTCTGCAAACGTGTTGAATGTAAGAGAAAGAAATAGCACCAATAAATATTTTTTCATGTTTAAATATGTTATGATTTGTTATAAAAAGCTCTTTATAAGAAGAATACTCCATTTCACCAGCCGATCATTAGTTATATTTAATGTCCGTGATCTCTAAATTAAGCCAGGTCCAGTCTCCATTTTCAAGTTTCCAGGTAGCCTGCATCCGGGCAGGCACTTTTATTCCTTCAAATACTTTATGTTCGCTTACTGTTATAATCCATTCGTGACGTTTTGAATCCTTATCATTTCCCATATACCTATGGGCAGAAAATTTAATAAACTCTCCCTTTTCGTTAAAATGAAATATTCCACTACCTATTGTTCCCTTATTGTTCATGGTCGCTTTTGCAGTTGTTGGATTAATAGCTTCCCAGGTAATATAAGGACTAAGTGCCAATGAAGGTAACCAAACCATTTCGCCCAAATAGCGTTGCAAAGAGCCTTCATCTAGTTTTTCTCCCCGTTCGTCAACCACCTTAAAAAGTGAGTTAACTTTGATCAGCATTTCTCCTTTCCCGTTCATGAATTTATCGCGCCCCTTAAAACGGATAAATGAATTCATCTTTACATCTACTTGCCATATAAATGCTGGTGAATTAGTAGTTGTATATTGAATGGCTTCAGCGGAATACCATTTTTTCTGACCAGGTTTAAGTTGCATGGTGGCTTTTTGTTTTATTTCAGCAATGCGGATAACAGGTTTGCCCACTACTCCTGAGTTTGTGAGCCAGTTTCTTACCGAAATGGGTAACTCACTAAAATCAGATACATTTACTATTCCTTCAGGCATAGGATGCATGGCCTCCTGTATCTGGCGAAGTTCTCGCTGAAACATCTGATTGAAGGAGTTATAAAAAAACTTTTTCTTCCAGTATTTCCTCATTATGTATATTATTATTTACGTTATAACAGATTTGACGTTCCTTCTTTTGGAATAAGGCATTTTTGCAGAATATCCATAACGTAGTAAAATTAAAGGATGCTTCCCTTCAACCTTAATTTCGCAGGCCAGTCGTTTCCTTACCGCTGGCTCCTCGCAAGGCATATTCAGGTGAGAGTGACTAATGCCCAGTTTGGTTAACGTCAATCCGAATCGCTGGAAAGCTCTTCCCATATTTATCCAACTTTCTGAATCATTGGTATCGGCTACAAATACGGCCAACCCTTGCGTATGCAATAATAAATTTTGTATCCTTTTCGCTTCACTTTTGGCTGAAACCAGGTTTTTCATTACAAAATTACCAACAACTCGCCCCATATTAGGAAGCCCTAAAGAAGGGAACCATAAGCCATCCAGTTTCTTTTCAGCTTCGAGTTTAGAATAACGGAACCAGTCGCTCAATTCTTTTACAAATTTTTTATTCCGAAACTGTAAATTATTGCCTTCGATTATATAATGAACAAGTTTACTAAAATTTTTCTTTCCATCTAATACTTGCAAAGAAATTCCTTGCTGATTAAAGCAAGAGCTAAGTTCCTGTAAGCTATTGTTATCGACTTTTTTATTTGAATATTTGTTTCGGCAAACCTGCCTTAAGGGAATGTATCCAAACAATTCGTCGGGCACCATATTCTCTGATTTTTCCAGATCGATTTTTATACAGGTATACCCATCGTTATTGGGTAATATGCTAATATTGTTTTTATATCCGCGGTTGTTTGCTGCAATAAGTATATTTTCCAGTGCGCATCCCAAACTAATGTACAATGCATGATTATCGCCGTCCACAACAGGCAAAGCACGCGAAAAGTCTGGATGAATAATTATCGTATTCTCTTGCAGTTCAAATTTCCAGGGTTGTGAATTGTGTCCGGAAGGGGCTTTAATTGCACAATCGATCAAGAATCTTAATTCTTCTCTGTCCATAATGTTTACACTATTCTTGTTATTAAAATGGTTAAAAATTAAATCCATAACCCAACGAAAAATAAAGAGGTGCTACAGAAAAATTACCTACAGTTTCAATATCTGCCATTCGCGAAGAAAATTTCTGTCTGTAATCCCTTTCCCCGTATTGGTATCCTGCATTGAGTAATAGCGCATGTTTCCCCGATTTCCCAATGTATCTGGAATAGCCAATACCAACTCCAATTACAGGTGTAACGGCAGTATAGTAATCGTTGTTGGGAATGTAAATACCTATGTTTGAGTTTACCCAAATCGTGTTTTTAGAGTTTGACCAGGCATCAAAGCCTATTTTGATTCCGGCCAGCAAATCGTTGAAACTGCTGTTAACATCCTGGTTGCCTAATCCGACATAGGTTTGTCCCCACATTTTCTGATTGAACAGTTTATGCTGATACCCTAACTCAATCTGGTTTGCAGCAACCTGCAAAATTATCCGGTTACTTTGCTGTGCACTTACATTACAGGAAAACAGTATGATAACCGCAACATATATAATTAACCTTTTCATTGTCTTCTATTTTACAGTAATTGTGATTTTTTTGACGATTGATTTTGCAGATGTCAGCACCCCGGGATTATCATAAATAATACCATCGGTTCCATCCGGGCTGCTGTGGCCTTTAAACTGGAGTTCTGTTGTTTCAGTTTCGGGATAAACCGTGGCGGCATAAACCACTGCGGGTTGTCCGCTTCCGTCTTCTCCTCCGGAGTAGTTTTCATCTTCAGGCCGTGAATTTTCAGGAAAAAACCCGTTAAAATCAACAGAGTGATTGAACTCAGCCTTTACGACAAATGGTTTTTCAATAGTTGCAATGCTTATCTTTATGTCCTGGTTCTCTTTCGGTGTAGCCCCGGTAATACCATCGGTAAGAGGATTTTCTTTTGTAGGCAGCAGCAAACCATCTTCATAAACAATTCCCCTTTGATGGCACCAATGGGGCAAAGATTCTTTTCGTCGGTTTCCTTTATTGGCCTGCCAGCCTTCGGTGGCTATTTTATAGGTCACAAATACAGTCGACAGGTAATTTCCATCTGTGTCTTCAATCCATACGGCGTACTGCGGCGGATTTTTTTTATTTAAACCCAAAAACAAGGGAAAATCGTGAAGCCACTCTTTTCCTGTTTCAATCTGAATTTCTACTTCCCCGTTTGTAAAAAACAGTTCTTCTTTTTCGCAAGAGTTAAACAAAAACAAACAAGCGAAAAAACAAAAGTTTACTATTGTCATTCTCATTTTCATTTTGTGTTAATTTTATTGGACAAAGCAACACATACCGAAAATGATTTCTTTTGACAATTATCAAAAAAAAACTAGTAAAGAGACTTTCTTATTCGACTTAAGGTTTCTTTAGTAATTCCAAGATACGATGCGATATATTGCAAAGGAATAGTATTGATATATTCGGGATACCTTTCCATTAATGTTTTATAGCGCGTTTCGGCCGTTTGGTTCAACAGCATAAAAAGATGTTCTTCCGAATTAATGGCTATGGTTTCTGCAATCAGGCGGCCTACCCTTTCTATATTTGGATAGCGACGGTACAGCTCATACAAATCACTTTTCTGAAATTCGGCAACTTCCATATCCATCATTGCCTGAACATTTATAAATGAAGGTTTGCCTGTAATAAAGCTCGTGTATGAGGTAATAAAGTTTGGCGCAAAATAAAAATCGCTGGTAATTTCATTTCCATTCGAATCGAGATGATAAAAGCGAAAATAACCCCGGTTTGTAAAAAGTACGGGAGTGTAATTTAAACTCTGTCTGGTAATTTTCTTTCATTCAAATTTAATTCATTTTCTGATTTTTCAATCGTAAAAGCTTTTTTGAACTGGATTTGAGTTCTGTCAGGGGCGGCTGAGTATGCGAAGCCGTTTATATAC
>NZ_JBFHGM010000310.1:0-5541 GCF_041583095.1 Draconibacterium sp. | reverse complement strand
TTCATGCCAGCCGCGCAGCCTGTATCGGTGGCGCTTCATCCACATCAAATACCCTGGCCGGAAAAATATATGATATCCCTGTTAGCGGAACGATGGCGCACAGCTGGGTACAAAGTTTCGATTCGGAACTGGAAGCTTTCAGAGCGTTTGCCGAAACGAATCCCGATAATACCATTTTGCTGGTTGACACTTATAATACCTTAAAATCGGGCGTGCCCAATGCGATTACCATTGGTCATGAAATGGCTGCCAAAGGCGAAAAACTAAAGGCCATTCGGCTGGATAGCGGTGACCTGGCTTACCTTAGTAAAAAAGCCCGAAAACAATTGGACGACGCAGGCTTGTCGGATGTACAGATTCTTGCATCGAACCAGTTGAACGAATACGTAATAAAAACTTTGCTGCTGGACCAGAATGCTGCCATCGACGGTTTTGGAATCGGCACCGAAATGATTACCGGAAAAAGCGACGCTGCCCTGGACGGTGTTTATAAACTCACTGAAATTGACGGAGAACCAAAAATGAAATTCTCTGAAAATATCGAGAAAATTACCCTGCCCGGGAAAAAACAATTGATCAGGTATTTTGATGAAGAAGGGAAATTTTACTGCGATGGAATTCTATTGCAAAATGAAAAACAGGAAGAGGTTGATACGATCTACCACCGCATTTACCCCGAAAAAAATACCGAAGTTTCGAAACTAAAATTTGAATTGCTGCGCGAAAAAGTGGTTGAACAGGGAAACATTTTGCTTCGACATAAGAATCCGATAGAGATACACGATTACCTGAAAAGCCGGGCCGCTTTATTGCCCGACGAACATAAACGTTTTATCAGTCCACACCTCTATAAAGTAGGTATTTCGAATAAATTAATGGCTACCCGCAACGCTCTAACACAAAAATTACGAACGTTACACGAAGTTATTTTATGACAGAAATTACACGACCTACACTAATTATTGACAAAGAAATTTGCCTGCAGAACATTGAACGGATGGTAAAAAAAGCCGAAAACTATAATCTTCGGTTGCGCCCCCACTTCAAAACGCATCAGGCAGCAAAGGTCGGTGAGTGGTTTAAACGTTTCGGGATTAGTCAAATTACTGTTTCATCGGTGTTAATGGCTGAATATTTTGCATCGAACGGATGGAATGACATAACGCTTGCTTTTCCGTTGAATATTCTGGAGACAAGCCGGATAAACCGTTTGGCCAACACCATAAAACTGAATGTTCTGATCGAAAACAAGGAAGCGGCAGAAGTGCTGGCCAGTAAAGCGACCAACAAAATTGGCGTGTATTTAAAAATCGACACAGGTTACAACCGAACAGGTATTCCTGCAGGCAGAACGGGTCGGATCGATTCAATCCTTGATATTTTGCGCAAAAACAGCAAACTTACTTTTAAAGGATTTCTTACACACACCGGCCATACCTACACGGCACTATCAACCAACGAAATATTCAGCAGTCATTTTGATGCCCTGCTTAAACTGAAGAAGCTAAAAAACAGGTATCATAAAGAATATCCGGGAATGGAACTGAGTATGGGCGACACACCATCGGCCAGCATTTGCGGAAATTTTGACGGGATAGACGAAATTCGTCCGGGCAACTTTGTTTTTTACGACCTCATGCAGCACAACCTCGGCGTATGCGAAATAAGTGATATTGCGGTAAAAATGGTGTGTCCGGTTGTGGCCAAACATGTTTCGCGTAACGAAATTGTGATTTACGGTGGTGCTGTTCATTTCTCGAAAGATACTTTACAAAATACGGATGGCAAACAATTATACGGTCGGGTAATTATCAGTCAGGACGGTGAAAAAGTGTTGCTCGACACCAAAAACTACCTGTCGCGGCTTTCGCAGGAACACGGTATAATAAAAGTTACACCCACTCATTTTAAACAGATAAAAGTGGGCGATCTGGTGGAGATCATTCCCGTACATTCGTGCCTTACCGCAAATATGATGGGGCACATGATTACCACCGAAGGCGAGTTTATTGAAATGATGCCAAAATATTAAAAAAAGATCTGAACGCTGGTGACGCAGATTTTGCAGATTACCACTGAAATACAAAATGGAACAAAAGGCTACATTTTTGTTCTCAACATAAAAAAATCCGATTCGTTTGATCAAAATCATTCGAATCGGATTTTTAGTTTTTATTCTGCGAAAATCAATTCACATCAGTGTCATCTGCATTCCTACGCTACCATTGCAAAATTCTATTTTTCAGGAATAGCCTCAAGCGTGGCCACCAAAAACTCCCAGAATTTTTTAACCGTTTCAATATTTACTTTTTCATCCGGTGAGTGCGGGAAACGAATGGTTGGTCCAAACGAGATCATATCCCAGTGTGGGTAGTTTTGTGCCAGAATACCACACTCCAAACCTGCATGAATTCCCATAATCTTAGGTACCCTGCCCCACTTGGCATTATACACATCCTGCATGGTTTTTAAAATCGGCGATTCCATGTTTGGTTTCCATCCCGGATAAGCACCAGAGAGAGTTACCTCGGCGCCAGCCAGTTCAAAAACAGCTTTTAAACGTGTGCCCAGTTCATCTTTTGCCGAATCCACCGAGCTACGCATCAAACAACCACCATTTATGGTTTTGCTTTCTGCGTCCGATTTCAAAATGGCCAGATTGGTAGAAGTTTCCACCAGCCCTTTCATGCTGTCGCTCATCCGGATAACACCATTTGGGCAGGCAACAACGGCTTTTGTTACGTTTTTCTGACTAGCTGCATCGATCAACGTTTCCGGCATTTCGGTTTGTTCAACAGCAATATCAATATCAGGTTCGGTAGCTGCAAGTTCTGCTTTTATGGCATCGGCAATTTCATCAACCAAAGCGATAAAATCGGCCACTTTTGCCTCTTCAACCACAACAACACCAAAGGCTTCGCGCGGGATGGCATTTCTTAAACTTCCGCCATCGATACTGGCCAAACGAACGCCCAGTTCTTCGGCGGCATTTATAATCCGGAAAAATGTTTTTATTGAGTTTCCACGGCCCAGAATAATATCCATTCCCGAGTGGCCACCTTTCAAACCGGTTACGCTTAATTGCAAAGCCACAAATCCAAGTGGAACTTCTTCTTCAGTATATTTGAAAGTAATATTTACATCCTCACCACCGGCACAACCTACGTACAATTCTCCTTCGTCTTCCGAGTCGGTATTGATAAGGATTTCGGCATCCAACATTCCGGCTTTTAATCCGTTTGCCCCATCCATTCCCGTTTCTTCGGTAGCGGTAAGCAACACTTCTATAGGCCCGTGCTTTAAGGTTTTCGACGCCAAAACAGCCATTGCAGCCGCCGAGCCTATACCATTATCGGCACCCAGTGTTGTTCCGTTGGCTGTTACCCAGTCGCCATCAACAAAAGCCTCAATCGGATCGTTTTTAAAATCGTGAACTTTATCGCTGTTCTTTTGCGGAACCATATCGAGGTGCCCTTGCAGAACCACCGTTTTGCGGTTTTCCATACCCGGTGTTGCCGGCTTTTTTATAATTACGTTTCCGGCATCGTCTTTAATGGTTTCCAATCCCAGTTTTTCACAAAAACTTACTGCCCAATTCTGAATCTGCTCTTCGTGGTTTGAAGGACGTGGAATTTGGGTCATTTCAGAAAAGATCTCCCACACATTTTGTGGCTCGAGATTTTTAATTTCTACACTCATAATAATGCGTTTTTTACTTCAGGTTAAATACCTGCAATTTTATCGAACAAAGTAAGCAACAAATGAAAAAACATTTTGTGCATTTTCGGCTTAAAAGTTTTTAAAACAGTATAAAATTAGGCAGAAGAACAGAAAAGCTGATATGTTTCACGGAAATCTTTGAAGATAATTGATATTTTAGCGAGCTTTAGAAAATAAAAGATAAAGATATTATGAGTAGAGATGCAAATAAAGCCTTCTTTGGTCACCCGATCGGGCTTTCAACACTTTTTGCCAGTGAAATGTGGGAACGCTTTAGTTACTATGGAATGCGGGCCTTATTGGTTCTTTTCCTTACGGCAACTTTTGCTTCGGGCGGATTTGAAATGGCAGAACTCGATGCCTTTACCATTTATGGTATTTTCACCGGTTTAGTTTATGTAACCCCGATTTTGGGTGGAATGCTGGCCGACAAAGTGCTGGGGCAGCGAAAATCGATTTACATTGGAGGTTTAACCATGGCCGTTGGACAATTCCTGTTGGCCGGAAGTGCGTGGTTATACGGTTCTGATGCAAGTATCGAATTCCGTCAAACCATTTTTTACGCCGGATTGGGAATTCTGATTCTGGGTAATGGTTTCTTTAAACCCAACATTTCTACCATGGTGGGCGAATTGTACGACAATAACGACCCACGCAAAGACGGTGGTTTTACCATCTTTTACATGGGTATCAACCTGGGTGCATTTATCTCTCCTTTAATAACAGGTAAACTTGGTGAGCAGGTAGCCTGGCAATATGGTTTTCTGGCTGCAGGAATCGGGATGGTTTTAGGTACTGTTTGGTTCTTTGTTCGTAGTCACACACTTGGGCACATTGGAATGCCTCCGAAGGTAAAAGCTGAAAGAGTACGTCTGATTCTGAAAGACTGGTTCGGGATATTACTTTTCGCCGTTGGTATTGTTGCAGTAGTGTTTGCTGTAATTGTTGGCTGGGGAGCAATGCCTGAAACCGTTTCGAAAACAATCATTTACATAGTTGGAATTGGTGCTGTAATTGTACTTGCCACAAGTATTTTTAGAGGAACAAGTGGTAAGGCCGAATGGTCGCGAATAGGAGTTATTCTTGTTCTGGCCCTTTTTAACATCTTATTCTGGGGTGGTTTTGAGCAGGCAGGTACAACCTTTAACGTTTTTGCCCGCGATAATACACAACGAATGATCGGCAACTGGGAAATTCCAGCCAGCTGGTTTCAAAGTATTAACGCCATTTGGATTGTAACCTGTGCGCCGTTATTCAGCATTTTATGGTTAAAACTGGACAAACTAAAAATAAACCCTAATACGCCAATGAAATTTGCGTGGGGTTTAATTATGCTTTCGCTGGGGTTTGTGATTATGGCAATTGCTTACAGCAGATCTACAGGAGGTGATACACTTCGTTTGGTTAGCCCATTGTGGTTGATCGTGGTATTCCTTTTCCATACATTTGGTGAACTTTGCCTGTCGCCAATTGGCCTTTCGATGGTGACCAAATTATCGCCACCAAAACTGGTTTCTACCATGATGGGAATTTGGTTTGGTTCGATTGCCGCCGGTAACTTTGTAGCTTCGCAAATGAAAGCTATTTCAATAAAATTGGAGAGTGCTCTGGGAACTGAAATTCAGGTTTTCTGGTTAATCGCTATCCAGTCGGCTATTTTTGCGCTTATTGCAATTGCCCTTTCGCCGGTATTGAAAAAGATGATGCATGGAATAAAATAGGAAATAAATTATTTGAGAAAATATTTGAAGTACCCGGCTTTTTAAAGTCGGGTATTTTTTTGCCTAAAAATTAGTTAAGGGGTCTATAAAAGAGATCACC
>NZ_JBFHGM010000309.1:0-5544 GCF_041583095.1 Draconibacterium sp. | reverse complement strand
TCCAGAGGCTCAGGGGTGCCCGAAGGAATACCACTTGGTACTTGTGCCATTGCCACTGCTGTAACAAAAAGTAAAAAGGTGAATATCGCTGCTTTTTTTATCATGCGTTGTAAGTTTATTATTCTTATTAGTAAAGCAAGTTGGAGGGGTGGTTTGTTCAAGAGTATTCGATTAATTTTTCTTCGTAAGAAAACGAAAAGTGAGTAAGATTATCCTTCTCTAATAACATTGCATTTTATCTGCTATGCTTTACCCTTCACCCTATCGGGAGCTCCCCTATCAAGGGGAGCCATTTAATGGCAACTCTGGTAGCTCGCAACAAATTTTCGTTTATCCTGGTTAAAAAGCTTTTTTCCCTTTGTAAGGGAAAATGTCGACAGACAAAAGGGTAGAGCATTCAGGATTTCTCTCAATAAGTTCTACTGCATGTTTAAACGTTATCCTAACTTTGGGCATAAAAAAACCGCTCCGTCAACTGACGGAACGGTTTTCAGAATTATCTAAAAAGTATTCTTACTTCTTGTAGATTTTTTTGTATCCGTAAATGGCGCTTGCACCCAATTCTTCTTCAATACGAAGCAGCTGGTTGTATTTTGCCATACGGTCTGAGCGGCTCATCGAACCTGTTTTAATCTGACCAGAGTTGGTAGCCACTGCAATGTCGGCAATTGTTGAATCTTCAGTTTCACCCGAGCGGTGAGAAGTTACTGAAGTATAACCTGCACGGTGCGCCATTTCAATGGCATCTAATGTTTCGGTTAACGTACCAATTTGGTTTACTTTAATAAGGATTGAGTTCGCAGCACCCAATTCGATACCTTTTTGCAGGTACTCAACGTTGGTTACAAAAAGGTCGTCGCCAACCAGCTGGCATTTGTCGCCAATAGCAGCGTTCAGTTTTACCCATCCGTCCCAGTCGCCTTCGTCCATACCGTCTTCAATTGAGTCGATCGGGTATTTTGAGATCAATTCAGCCAGGTAAGCAGCTTGTTCATCAGAAGTACGTTTTACACCGTTTGGCTCGAAAATGCTGTAATCGTAAACACCATTTTTGTAGAACTCTGATGAAGCACAGTCCATAGCGATAGAAACATCGCCACCATCTTCGGCACGGCCCGGCTTGTAACCTGCGTTTTTAATGGCAGTAAGAATTGATTCGATCGCCTCTTCGGTACCGCCTAACATTGGAGCAAAACCGCCTTCGTCGCCAACGGCAGTTGAAAGGTTTTTAGCTGCCAATACTTTTTTCAGTGCGTGGAAAACTTCAGCACCCATGCGCAAACCTTCGCGGAAAGTAGGCGCACCAATCGGGCGGATCATAAATTCCTGGAAAGCGATAGTGGCATCGGAGTGCGAACCACCGTTAATGATATTCATCATCGGAACAGGCAATGTTTTTGCATTAGTTCCGCCAATGTATTTGTATAATGGAAGCTCAGAGTACTCGGCAGCCGCTTTTGCTACTGCCAACGAAACACCTAACATAGCGTTTGCACCTAAGTTAGATTTTGTTTTTGTGCCATCGAGTTCCAATAATTTGCTATCGATAGCCACCTGGTCGGTAGCATCCATACCAATAATTTCTTTTGCAATAACGTCGTTAACGTTTGCAACTGCTTTTAAACAGCCTTTTCCTAAGTAACGGCTTTTGTCGCCATCACGTAATTCAAGTGCTTCGTTTTCGCCGGTTGACGCTCCTGACGGAACAGCCGCACGGCCGAATGCACCACTTTCGAGTAATACATCAACTTCAACAGTTGGGTTACCACGAGAATCGATAATCTCTCTTGCTTTTACGTCGCTAATTAACATTGTAAGTAGTTTTTATTTATTTAACTTTTCAAGATTGCTAGTGCAATTACAGGATTGTAAACGCTGAGGCGCTTAAATTGTTTCACGAAATTACGAAGATTAACGAATAGTTTACTCCTTTTTTAGGTGAATTTAAGATCATTAAATTGGTTTACAATATCATGTCCCCGAACGTAGGGACAATGGTCTGTTTATGAATTCGGAGAACTTTGCTAATCATCAGTAAAGTCTGTTGGGTAATTAATTTCCTGCCGGAGGCCTTCATTTTTGCCTTGATGCAAAAACGAAGCAAAAAGATCAAGGCTGCTTTTAGTCTTTTCCCTACGTTTTTGTAAAACCAAAATTCGGACGGGTGATCTCCTCGATTCCTCGGAGCTTCCCGCTCTCATTAAGGTTTTACTTCAACTCCGGGCAAGGACCAAAAGAGGCCGTCCTTTAATGCAACGTCTGCTACATCCGAGCCTGGCCTCGTCCGATGAGCCGGAAAACAAGTGGTGACGGCGTAAAAAATTACTGATGCTTGAGGAGGGACGACGAGTTTCAGGAATTTTAGACGGCAACGCGTAGCTTTTCCGAGGGAAGCGGGCGCAGCCTTGGATTTTCTGTCTACTGTTTGGGCTAAGCCAAAGAGTAGAATCGGCCTGATAAGGCAAAAAGTTAGTTACTTATGCTTAGATACTTGAATTCATTAGCTGGCGAACAACGTGACCTGCAAAAGGGGCATTTTGTGTGCTAGATCTCATTATTTTCTTTCAGAATATCATAAACAAGAGCAGTGGCATCGCCAACTACTTTCCGGCAAATAATTTTGTGGTGCTTCCGGTCTTTAACCTGAGCTTCGGTAGCGTGTTTAATTAATAGCTGGCGGCAATTTGTAGTTCCGTGAATATCCTCCACCAGTTTGTTTAATTCGCGAACTTTTGTGTAGCTGTTCAGTTTGGTGTCCAGGTCTTTTGGTTCTTCGTTACCGAATGCCAGTCCCAGAACCATAAAACCGCCGGTAACAGCTCCACAGGTTTCACGTAAGCGTCCCATTCCTCCGCCAAATGTAGATGAAATGCGCTTGGCCATGGTTTTATCCAGTTTAAAATGATCGGCAAAAGCGAGTAACACCGACTGCGAACAAGCATAGCCTTCATCAAAACGATTTAATGCCTCTTCAATGATAAATTCTTTTGTGGTATTTAGCGTTATGCACATATGATTAATAATAAAAATGCGAAGCTATTGATTTCGTTCAAACTTTATGCCTTTAATAAGAATTTTTTCACAACAAAAAAAGCACAAAGCCAACGAAATTAACTTCGTGTCTTTGTGCCTTTGTGTTTATCGTTGAAGTGGCAAAGCCACTCTTTTAAGCTTGCGAAACTGCTACTGCAACAGCAACAGAAGCACCAACCATCGGGTTGTTACCCATTCCGATCAATCCCATCATCTCAACGTGAGCAGGAACTGATGAAGAACCGGCGAACTGAGCATCAGAGTGCATACGTCCCATAGTGTCAGTCATACCGTATGAAGCAGGACCGGCAGCCATGTTATCCGGGTGAAGCGTACGACCAGTACCACCACCAGAAGCAACTGAGAAGTATTTTTTACCTTGCTCTAAACACTCTTTTTTGTACGTACCTGCAACCGGGTGCTGGAAACGAGTTGGGTTAGTTGAGTTACCGGTAATCGATACATCAACACCTTCTTTATGAAGAATAGCAACACCTTCGCGTACATCGTCGGCACCGTAGCAGTTTACTTCGCCACGTAATCCTTCAGAATAACGCTTACGGCTAACTTCTACAACTTCGCCTGTAACGTAGTCGAATTTAGTTTGAACGTAAGTAAAACCGTTGATACGTGAGATAATTTTTGCAGCGTCTTTTCCTAATCCGTTAAGGATTACACGTAAAGGCTCTTTACGAACGCGGTTAGCGAAGTTGGCAATTTTAATTGCACCTTCAGCGGCAGCGAATGATTCGTGACCAGCCAACAGTGCGAAACACTTAGTTTCTTCGCGCAACAACATTGCAGCCAGGTTACCATGACCGATACCTACTTTTCTGTCGTCAGCAACCGATCCCGGAATACAGAAAGCCTGTAAACCTTCGCCTAAAGTTGCAGCAATCTCTGAAGCCACAGTCTGGCCTTTTTTAATGGCAATTGCAGCACCAACGATATAAGCCCACATTGCGTTTTCGAATGCGATAGGCTGAGTATCTTTTACAATTTGGTATACATCAACACCTTTGTCGTCGCAAATTTGTTTTGCTTCTTCTACTGAAGAAATTCCATATGAATTTAAAACAGCTTCAATCTGTTTAATCCTTCTATCGTAACTTTCAAATAATGGCATAATTCTTTCCTCCTATTCTTTACGTGGGTCAATGGTTTTTACTGCATCGGCGAAACGTCCGTAAGTTCCGGTAGCTTCTTTCAATGCTTCGTTAGCATCTTTACCCGACTTAATCATGTCCATCATTCTTCCAAGCTGAACAAACTCGTAACCGATAATTTCGTTATCAGCATCTAAACCGATTTTAGATACATAACCTTCAGCTACTTCAAGGTAACGTGGTCCTTTTGCCGATGTTCCGTACAAAGTTCCGGTAACACCGCGTAAACCTTTACCCAAGTCTTCAAGACCGGCACCGATCGGCAGACCACCTTCTGAGAAAGCAGTTTGTGAACGACCGTAAACGATCTGAAGGAATAACTCGCGCATTGCAGTGTTAATAGCATCACAAACAAGGTCGGTATTCAATGCTTCAAGGATTGTTTTTCCGGGAAGAATTTCTGAAGCCATTGCAGCTGAGTGAGTCATACCGGTACAACCGATAGTTTCAATCAACGCCTCTTCAATAATTCCTTCCTTAACATTCAATGTTAATTTACATGCACCTTGCTGTGGCGCACACCAACCAACACCGTGGGTTAAACCCGAAATGTCTGTAACTTCTTTGGCTTTAGTCCAACTTCCTTCCTGTGGAATTGGAGCCGGGCCATGATTTGCTCCCTTAGCAACGCAAATCATACCTTCAACTTCGTGTGTAAAACTCATATTAATATTTATTTTCTGGTTTTTTTGCTGAAACAGCTAAATAGGCTCTAAATTCCGAGCTTTTAGGTCTGTCTTAACTGCGGCGTGAAAATATTAAATAATTGTTCTACAGTACCCACTAAAAATGCTTATTGGAAACTACATTTTGTTTATTAACGTTTAGTTAAAGTATTGAAAGTAAAGGATTAAAAGGTCTTGAATTGCTTATTGCTGTTTGAGTTTCATGTGTTTAACAACCGAACTTAAATCGGTACAATTTGCAGCTGCAAAAGAGTAAAAAGAGGATGGGGGAGAGCATGGCGTATTAATGATATTCTTCGCGGTATTTTAGCCCTTTTTCGTAACGAACAACATCCAGTTCCTGGAAAGTTACCAGCCCGCCGCGCTGGCTGTTGTCAAGTATTTGGTTTAGCTTTTCAATAAAGCGGTCAATCTTGTCAATGTTGTCAATAATTTCAATGGTAACGGGCAAATCGCCCGACAAGGCAAAAATCTTCATGGTGTGTATACTGTGGCTGGCACCAAACGACATTATACCTTTATAAACGGTGGCACCGGCCAAACCGGCATTTCGTGCTTCAAACACAATTTCTTCAAACAACACCCGGCCATTTATTTTATCCGATTCTCCAATGTAGATCTTCAGGATTCCTGTTTTTTCTGTTGTTTTCATCGCGTTG
>NZ_JBFHGM010000308.1:0-5603 GCF_041583095.1 Draconibacterium sp. | reverse complement strand
AAGTACAACCACACCAGCCAATGGTACAACTACTATTGAAGCTGATGGTACGATTACCTATACCCCGGATCCTGATTTCAACGGAACGGACAGTTACGAGTATACAGTTACGGTTTACAATGCTGACGGAACAAGCACTACTGAAACAACTACGGTTACAGTTATCGTTACACCGGTTGCTGATATCGCTGACGACAGCGATGTCACCAAAGTAAATACGCCGGTCAATACCTATGTATTAAACAACGATACATTTGAAGGTACAAACCATGCTATTACCAGTGTAACAAATCCTGCGAACGGAACAGCAGTTATTCATGACAATGGAACGCCTGTCGATCCGCTGGATGACTACATTGTTTATACTCCGGATAATGATTTTAAAGGACCGGACACTTACCAGTATACGGTAACAGTTTACCATGCTGATGGTACGACCACTAATACTGAAACGGCCACAGTGACCATCGCAATTGCATCTGTCAGTATTGCAAAAACGTTTATCGATGACGCAGTGATTGCAGGTGGTGCAGGCAGTTCATTTACACTGATTGTTACCAACGATGGTTCTGCACCGTTGAGTAATGTCGCCATCAACGACGTTGTTGATAACCGCCTCACAGTAACAGGTGTTTCCGGTACTGCTGGTTCAGATAACGGCAGCGTGGGACAAACTGTTGAATGGCTAATTACATCACTGGAAGCTGGTGCTTCAGCGACAATTACGGTTAACTTCTCCGTAGCTTCAGATGTTGAAGAGGCCGACGGAGTGGGTGCAATGAATGACGCAGATAATGTACCGAACACGGCAACAGCTGGTGCCGTCGCAACCGACGACAACAACATTAGTGTCACAGACGAGGGTGCTGATTCTATTGATATTCTGGTCGACATTAACCTGTCCATCGTTAAAAACTTCGATCCAACCAACGTACCACAAGGCACATTCCAAATCTTCACCATAGAGGTGAGTAATGCCGGTCCATCAGATGCAGTTGACGTATTGCTGACGGATTTGGTCAATACTTCGCTTTACGTGACAGACATTAGTGTGACTTCTGGTATTGCTGATTGTTCGGCAACTGACGGACAGGACGTAGAATGTACAGTTGATGTTCCGGCGGGTGAGACGGTGAAAATTACGGTTGACTACCAGACGGCGCCATTCTTCGATAACAGCGGTACGCATTACGATACCGGAATCGGTGACGAGTTCTACTTCGTGTTCGTAAATGGTAGCGTTCTGGAAGGATCAACTGATGGTGGTCCGGTGTTACTTGACGGTGTTGACATCACGGATGATGTAAGTATTATTACCAGTCTTACAAGGAACGACATCATCTTTGACCCACCAGGAGATGATCCAGCTTTCGAATTGCACCTTTCATGTTCCGATCCGTTTACAGACGGTTGGGGACAATCGGGTGGCCCGGTAGAAGGAGTCGACGTCAATTGGCAGATCGCGTTCTTTACAATTGCGCGCTATAGTCCTCAAGGTTATTTAAAATCTTGCGGTAACGTGGTGAATGATTTCGATATTCCGAATACGGCTTACGCAACCGGTGAAGACTCATACGTAACGGAAACCGTATCTGATGATGCCACTGTGACTATTGGTCCTGGAATTACATTGGATCGTTTGCAAACCAATGGTAAACGATTAACTGCAAGGTTAAACAACCTGACCGGTGATAATAAGATCATTGATGAAATCGAGCTTAAATGGCCGGCAGCTAACGGCGATCTGATCAAGGTTTGGCTAACCTATGGCAAAACCAGCGATGTGGTATGGCAAGGAACTGATGCACCATCAGATGCACTGCTCAGTTCAGACTCTCTGGGTTGGATTGGCGGTACGCTGATGACGGGTGAAGCCATCCTGCGTTTCGACTTCCAAAACAAAGTTGCAGACGCTGGCTATACCATTCGCGTTCACTTTACTGATGGCACATGGTTGGATATAAATGTTGCTGGCGACTCTTCCATTACTAATAAATCATTGGCTATCACAACAAATATTGAAACGGTTGATCCGGTTGCTATAAAAATTTATCCAAATCCGTTTAGTAACAGGCTACGTTTTGAATTTGTTTCGCCTGAAAGTGTTGATGCGCGAATTGACATTTATGATATGACAGGAAGAAAAGTTAATACAATTTTTGAAGATCATATTATTGGAGGCGTAAAATACAATTCCACTTTTGAACCCAAAACCTTAATTAGCGGTATGTATATTTACCGAGTGAAAATAGGTGATGAAATATATAATGGCAAAGCCATTTTTGAACCGAAATAGTTGAGCCATTTAAGCATTTCAAAAGGCGTATTCCAAAACGAATACGCCTTTTTTCATATCTTCTATTGCACTTTATCCAAATAATTGATTTTGGAAAGTCAGAAGCAAAGACTAGATAAAAATGACCTTATATTTAAAGACATTAGTGTCTACTAAAAATTAAATAACGTTCTTTGGACCAATTGAAAATCGATACTTTAAGCGGCTTTTTTTAGCGTGACGATTTGAATCCGAAAAGTTCGTGGATTTTTAAAATTACATGAATAACGGACAATACGTTTTTGCTCAACTCATAAGTTTTTTTGCCACAAAGGGTATTCGACAAATTTGTTGCCCAGTATTCCGGCAACAAGTATGTAAGGCATTTTACCTGCTTGAACCAGTGGCTTTATATGACTTTCGGTCAATTGACCAATCGTGATAGTTTACACTATTTAATTGTTATTATTGACGCTCACAAAAACAAAGTCTATCATCTTGGTTTTGGTAAATCATTAACAAGGAGCAACCTGTCAAAGCCTAACGAAAAACGCAATTACAGAATCTGTAAAGATTTTGCTTATTAACCTGATTGACCTGGCCAGAAAAAAGCTGGCGAATAATGATTTTAAAATAAAAGGAAAAATCTATGCTTTCGATTATTCAACCATCGATCTGTGTTTAATAGTTTTCTAGTGGGCAAGTTTTCGAAAAACAAAGGGAGGGATAAAATTCCACACGCTTTACGTTATTACCAAGCAAATACCAGCATTTATCCACATTACACCTGTTTCGTTCCACGATGTCTGTGCAATGGATGTTATTTCATACGAAACAGAACCCGATTAAATTTTCGACTGTGGATATGTTGAGTGTCTTTACCGTATAACCAGGCTTTCTGCATTTTTTGTAGTAAGGTCAAAAGCAAACCTAAAGTTCAACAGGATGTATTCGAATAAAGTTGACAGACAACCTGGCCTAATTTGCGACCAGATTGGAAAACTATCTGGTTTTTATGTCTCAAAAAATTATCCTGAGAAACTACGGAGAATCAAATTTTATGATATTGACAGTAACCGCTACTTCGTTTACTTGACAAACAACATGGAATTAACTGTGGAAGAGATTGTGTTTTCATACAAAAACAGCTAGCGGGTTGAATTACTTTTTAAATGGATAAAACAACACCTGAAGATTAAAGCATTCTGGGGTCTACCATTCATCATTATTAGAAAGCTACCTATTCAAACAACCTGTTAAAGTGATTATCCAAATGCTTTCGCATACCCTCCCTGAATTTTTTAGGATTCCCGGTTTTTAGTATTTCAACCAACTCCTTATGCGAAACATGTTTTTTCCTTTTTATCGGCCGATTTATTAAACCACTATCATATACAAAATTAAATACCGGCAATAAAATTGTCTGAAAACTCTTCAAAGTATAATTGTTGGTTATTTCATAGAGCTTTCCGTGAAACATGATCTCATGATCAATATCAAATAATACATCACCTGTTGACTCAGGCTCGGAGTTTGTTATGTTTTCAAGCTCCAGTATGTCTTCCTCCGTAATATTTTTGAAAATCGAATCTGCCATTCCAATCTCGAGAATCAGTCTTATCTCAAAAATATTTTTTAGCGTTTCATCATCCAAAACTTTCGGAATCATCGATTTTTGAAGAATCTGTGCAAGATTGGGGCTTGTTAAAATTGTCCCCTTATGCTTAATCGAATCCACTAGTCCCATGGCTTTCAACCGGGTTAAAGACTCCCGAATTACTGTACGGCTAACCCCCATTGCACTGGCTAATTCAAGTTCCTTCGGAATCTTATCTCCGGTCTTCAATCCTTTAGTAATAAAGATCTCCAGCAATTGCATTTCAACCTTGTCGACTAAACTACTGGTATCGATTAATGGTATTTGATTTATCAAATTTTGATCTGTCATGATGCGATAAAGATATCAATTTTAAAAACATACAAATTTTAAAAATCATTTTGAAATAAAAAACTTATCTCTATATTTGCATGCATTATGTCATACATAAAGCAATAATTAAAATCAAATTTATGAAAAATGTTCTAACTAAAAAATCCATTCTTTTACTACTCTTTCTGTTTGTAGGAGTTGTAAACAGCATGGCACAGGTTGAAATCCGGGGAAAGGTTGTAGATGATTCTCAAAATTTACCTCTACCCGGAGTGAATGTTGTTATTGTTGGTACAACAACAGGAACAATTACTAACATGGACGGAGAGTTTAGCATTGATATCTCTTCTCCGGAAACAGAATTGATGTTCTCGATGATTGGATTTAAATCACAAAGAATCCAAACTTCAGGGTCACAATTTTTGAATGTAGTTATGGAAACTGAAACGACAGCACTTGATGAAGTTGTTGTAACAGGATATACCACTCAATCCCGCGCTGAGATGACTACATCAATTGCAAAGCTCGACACAAAAGTGTTGGAAAGTGTTCCTCGCTCAAATGCTGCAACTGCACTTCAAGGTACAATTGCAGGTTTAAAGGTTACCCAAACAACAGGGCAACCTGGATCAACTCCAAGTCTGGTAGTTCGGGGAGGTACAAGTTTCGAAGGTACCGGAAGTCCGCTTATCTTGATTGATGGAGTGCCCGGATCTTTTTATGCCTTAAACTCCGACGATATTGAATCGATGGAAGTACTTAAAGATGCTGCCTCAACAGCAATTTATGGAGCGCGTGCCGCAAACGGCGTAATTTTGGTCACCACTAAAAAAGGTAAAGTTGGAAAATCGAATATCAACTTCAGGGCAAAATTCACTTCAAACCAACGTCGTGAAGATCCAATGGAATATTTGAATGCAGCCGATTACGTGAAGTTCAATCGTCTGGGTGTTCGTGCTGCGCAGGAGGTGATGGGGTACAACTGGTTAGATGTGTTCTTAACCGGTGGTCATGCTGCAGCAACGGGTAATAATACCACCAATTCCATTTATACCACAATGGTACTTACCGATGAAAACTGGTATCTATTAAATTATGAAGGATGGCAATCCATTGAAGATCCTGTTAATCCGGGAACTCAACTGATTTTTATGGATAACCAGATGAATGAACTATTCTATCAGGATAGCTATTCGCAGGATTACAGTTTGTCATTTGATGGCGGTAACGATAGAGGGACCTATTACCTGGGACTCGGTTACATGGATGATAATGGTTTGGTTTTTGGATCATCTTTTGAAAGAGTTTCCGGAACTTTTAATGCTTCATACAAAATCACAGATAACCTGAAGGTCTCATCAAATTTGATCTATTCTCATTCAAAAAGAGATCTTCCTT
>NZ_JBFHGM010000307.1:0-5628 GCF_041583095.1 Draconibacterium sp. | reverse complement strand
TACATTCAATTTATTTAACTCCTATGTACCAAAACGATTGTTGTTCTTAAAGGTATTTATTTAACCGGATTAAATACGAATTTCATGTGTTAAGACTTTGTATGGGATAACAAAACAAGAGTTAGCTTGCTACCAGTTTGGCAGCATTTTCAGCACGGAACACCGGCCCGGCCGACAAAGGTGTGTTAGTGCTTATTTTTTGTTAAATTCCTCCGAGCATTCAAACAAAAGGACAAGCAAAACAGCATGGCTTTTAAATGCGTTTAGTTACGATAACCTTTGGGCTGGTGTATATACCTTTGTCAATTTCTGTTTTTTCGTTAATCTGTTTCCAGATCACCCGTAATAACTCTTCTTTGTTGGCAGGTTTTGGAAGGAAGCTAATGCGTTCTTTCTTTAAAATTTCCTCCTGTTCCTGATGCAAAGTATAGGCCGAATGCGATACGATAGGAATTTGGTGGGTAATTTTTAAGATTTCCTGTATTGCCTCAGTACCATTCATAACCGGCATTTTACTATCCATAATAATTAAGTCGAAAACCGGGTTGTGTTTTATTAAATCAATGGCTTCTTTTCCATTGATTGCACGGGTAACTCCCAGCCCTTCCGTTTTTAGAAAATTTTCCAATAAATGGTAGTACGCCCCGTCGTCTTCAACAATCAAAATGTTTTTTTGCTCCGAAGACTGAGCGGATAAATTCATTTTGGTATTGGCTGAAACTATTTTTTGAGGAATGGACAAATAGAAGGTAGTGCCTTTTGCCACTTCCGACTCAAACCAAATTTTCCCCTTCATTCTTTTGGTTAATTTTTTGGCAATGGTTAGTCCCAGCCCTATACCTTCGCATAATTTTCCTTTACCGGGTTCAATCTGAGAAAATGCCTTAAAAACAAATTTGTGGTATTGAGGTGCTATGCCAATGCCTGTGTCGGCAACCGAAAACACCAGATTGTTTTTTTCACCTATAACCGATACTTCAACACTCCCATTTACGGTAAACTTAAAGGCATTTCCAATTAAAATATGCAGCACCTTTAGCACTTTGTGTAAATCAAACGAAAAGGTTTTTTCCAGCAGCTCGGGGGCAATGCTTGAGTAGAACTGCACCGCACTGTCTTTAAATTTTGCCCTTTCATCGTGGAAAAAGTCGTAAAATTCGCTTTCCAAATTTACCGGCATTGCATTTTCCGATAACAAACCGCTATCCAGTTTCGATATTTCAACCAGGTCGGTAACCGTATCAATAAGGCGCTCTCCACTTTTGCGAATAATCTGTATAAATTCCTTTTTCTCATCAGTGCTAACGGTATACTGGAAAAACCGGCCAAAGTGACCACCCAATTCCGGTCTAAATTGACCACCCATTCCGGGGCAAACTGACCACCTTATTCCGATTTAAATTGACCACCCCTCTCCGGTCCAAAGTGACCACCTGAAACGAGAAGACTTTTTCATGTTTTTGAAAGCCTAATTTCGTGCGCCAATAAATGCACGAGATATGGCAAATAAATTAATAGACATGAGTAAAGTAAGAAAAGTAATCCAACTGCACTGTCAGGGAAAAAGCAAGTTATTTATCAGTAAGTATCTATCGTTGTCGCGCAACACGGTTAAAAAGTATATTGCATTGTACCAGATGCTTAATCTGTCGGCTGAAGCGATAAAACAGAAGAGCGACGTTGAACTGGAAGAACTGTTTGTCAGCAACAAAGAACCGGAATTGTCGCCCAAAATGAAGAAACTGTACGCATTCTTTCCCTACATGGAGCGTGAGTTAAAAAAGGTGGGCGTAACCAAACTTTCGATGTGGCAGGAGTATATCGCAAAACACCCCGATGGGTTTAAAAGCTCACAGTTTTGCGAGTACTACAAACGTTGGGGGAAAAAGGTCAACCCGGTAATGCATATGACGCATAAGGCAGGCGATAAGATGTTTGTCGACTACGCAGGCAAAACCCTTGAGGTTGTTGACCATGAGACAGGAGAAGTCAAAAAAGTCCAGTTTTTTGTGGCCATTCTCGGTGCAAGCCAATATACCTATGCGGAAAGCTCGCCAAGCCAGAAAAAAGAAGATTTTATTGCATCAATAGAAAATGCCTTGCATTACTTTGGTGGGGTTCCGGCAGCCATAGTCCCTGATAACCTGCGTTCGGCAGTAACCAAATGCAGCCGTTACGAGCCTACTATAAACGAAACGCTGCAAGATTTTGCCGAACACTATGAAACTACTATACTTCCGGCAAGGGCGTACAAGCCCCGCGATAAATCATTGGCCGAAGGGGCTGTTAAAATACTTTATCAAAGGATTTATCCAATTATAAAAGAAGAAGAGTTTACAAGTATTGAAAGCCTGAACCGCCGCATATGGGAGCTGCTTAAAGAGCACAATAACAAAAAGCTTACCGGGCGTCCATACTCCCGTTACCAGTCGTTTAAAGAAGATGAACAGGAAAAACTCTCACCTCTTCCGCTTACCCGTTTCGAGGTAAAGCAACAATCTTTTGCAACAGTAATGATGAATGGGCATGTACTTTTAAGTAAAGACAAACATTATTACAGTGTCCCGTTCCAGTATATCCGCAAAAAGGTAAAGCTGTTGTTTACAAGCAGTACCGTTGAGATATACCACAAATACAACCGCATTGCATCTCACAGAAGAAACATGAAACCCTATCATTACACAACTGAGAAGGAGCACCTGGCAAGTACCCATCAGTTTATTACCGACTGGACACCACAACGTTTTATCGACTGGGCAGCTTCCATAGACCCAAGTGTTGAAGAACTCATTTGTCGGATACTGGAACAAAAACAACATCCCGAACAGGCTTACAAAAGCTGTATGGGGGTACTCTCTTTTGTCAAGAAAGTAGGAAAAGAAAGACTTACAAATGCCTGTAAACGCGCACTAGAATATGATATATCAAACTACAGGATAATCCAGAAGATACTCGAAAACGGACTGGATTCGATTGAAGAAGAACATGACCCAAGTGAGCAGATGCTCCCTGAACATCAGAATATAAGAGGCAAACATTATTACAACTAAAACAGATAAGTATGAATGAAACAACTTTAACGAAAATGAAGCAGATAAAGCTCTATGGTATGCATGGGGCTTTTCGTACCGCCATTGAAACCGGCAAAACAAACGATTACACTTTAGACCAGTTTGTGTCGATGCTGGTTGATGCAGAATGGGACGACCGCCAGAACCGCAAGATTGAAAGGGGGATTAAAAACGCACGCTTCCATTACAAAGCCTCAATCGAAAACATTATTTACGATGAAATGAGGAACATTGACCGGAACAGCATCCTGCGACTGGCAGAGTGCAGTTATATTGAAAAATGTGAGAACATACTGATAACAGGGAGTACAGGTGTTGGTAAAAGCTATCTGGCAACAGCATTGGGCTACCAGGCATGTATTGAAGGATACAGGGTAATGTATTTTAATGCCAATAAACTGTTTGCAAAACTAAAAATGGCAAAAGCCGATGGTTCGTACCTGAAAGAACTGGCCAAAATAGAGCGGCAACACCTGGTTATTATCGATGACTTTGGATTGCAGCCACTGGATAATCCCAACCGGCTTGCTTTGCTTGAGATTATTGAAGACAGGCAAGATAAAGGCTCTTTAATAGTCACCTCACAATTACCAGTTACAGGTTGGTATTCTGTTATCGGAGAAAAAACCATTGCTGATGCAATCCTCGACCGGTTAATCCACCAGTCGCATCGGATTGAGCTAAGAGGTGAATCTATGAGAAGAAAAAGAAGTAAAAGAGAGTAATTTTTTTTGTTAAATTTGATTCGAAATCACATTGAAAAAGTTCTTTTCGTTTTGGAAAAATCAGGGGTGGTCAATTTACTCCGGCGCAGGTGGTCAACTTAAATCGTAGAAGGGTGGTCACTTTGACCGGTTTTTCCAGCCATACAGACCAATAATCTTGGGGGCAAGGTTGTCGGCCAGAATGGTTTCACGTTTTTTTACTATTTGCGGATTAAATGTACTATGACGGTCTTGTGGGGTCTCAATGGTAACTTCCCCTGTTGATGTTTTTAAAGTCTTGGAACTCTTTCCGTTCCGCTTATTTCCCTGTCCACGTTCTGCATCATCGAGGTGGCTTTCCATTTCGGCAGACAACGCACTTTCCAAAAATTCTTTGATAATTGGGGCAAAAACCCCGCCTTCGCCTGTTAATGATTTTCCGCTGCGTAATTGGCTCAATGCCAAATCACGCATGGCAATGTATTCTGCCGATTCTTTTCTCTTTTCTGTCATAAGTTGCAATATTAAATGTTTTAAACTTATAGACAGAGTTTAATTTACATTCTCCTGCTAATCAAACCATTATCAATTAAATATGCGCGAATAAAAAGTACTCTGAACCGTAAGAAAAAAGCTGTCTTTTTCTAAACCGATTTTCTCTTCTTAGGTGGGGTCAGTTAAAAACGGTCTGAGGGGGGCAGTTAAGTTCGGCAAGGGGGTGCAAAGTGTCCGGCGAATGCATATAAAAACACCGGACTTCAAGCTTTTCTATCTAATCGGCGAGCTAATGCATGAATTCTTCGGGTAACTTCGAGTAGTTCCGATTCGAATCGATATATTTCAATACGTTTATCATCGGGTATCTGCAAACGTTTTACCAAATAAGAGCGTACTTCCTGAAATTCCTCTTTGAATCTTTGTTTGTCTAAATTTGCCGGTTCCCCCTTACTGTGTTTACTGTATTTCAGTAAGGCCTTATTAAAAGCAATGATGGCTTTATTGTATAAACCCGATATCTTTTCTTCGGTCTCCTTACTCGCTTCAAATTCTTTTACAATCCGATGTTCTGTGGCCTCTACCAGGTTGGTGGTTATTAAATCGGCCGCTGTTTCTAATACATTAACCGCCTCAATTTGATATTCTAATCGTTTGGAATCTTTTTGCGAAATGGATTTGCCTTGTATTTGCTGATGAAACTGAAGAATTTCAGCATGTCCCCGATCAATTTTTTCATCATCTTTTCTCAACTCTATTAATTTTTCGGTTGAACCGTAGAATGCTACCTGTAAACCTTTCTTTATAATTTCAACCGTGTAGTTTCCTAATTTTGTAATCGCTACATGAGACAAATCAAGTGCTATGCTCGTATCCTCGAGGTAATACGAATGCAGCTCGGGGAAAACACGTTCAGCTTTTTTCTCTTGCGTGGGAACCAACCACAGCACCAAGCGTGCCACCGGATGCACAAGCCAGATAAAAACAAAGGTATTTACCACATTAAAGAAGGTGTGGGCGTTGGCAATCTGCCGTGCTGCATTTTCACCCGAAATGGAATTAACCAGTTCGGTAAGCTGTGGAATAAAAGCATACCAGCAAAGTACTCCCACAAACTTAAAAAGCACATGCGAGACCGCAACCCGCATGGCTGCGCGGGGTTTTCCAATTGCCGACAAAACAGCAGTTACACAAGTACCTATGTTTGCACCAAAAATTATTGCTATTCCTGCGTCAACCCGAATTAAGCCCTGCATGGCCAACACAATTACCACGCCTGTAGTTGCCGATGAACTTTGTACCAAAGCTGTAAAAACCGTACCAATTATAATCCCTAAAACATAACTATCTAAACCTTC
>NZ_JBFHGM010000306.1:0-5675 GCF_041583095.1 Draconibacterium sp. | reverse complement strand
AGGACTCGAACCTACGACCTTTGGGTTATGAGCCCAACGAGCTACCAACTGCTCCATCCCGCAATATATCTTTATTTCTTTTGAAATGTCTTCTTGAACGCGGGTGCAAATATAATACCTTTTTTTTAAACTGCAACTTCTCTCAAAAAAAATGAATAAAAAAAAGGACGGCACAAGTACCGTCCTTCTGGCGTATATTAATTCTCACCCTCGGAACTAGAGTCCGAAAGTCTCTTTAATCGTATCAACAAAGTCGAGTTTTTCCCAGGTGAATAGTTCCAACTCTTTGGTAACCTTACCACTATATGGCGACTCGAAAGTTTTTGTAATGGTTTTTGGCTCGCGGCCCATGTGGCCATAAGCTGCCGACTCCAAATAAATCGGGTTACGCAGTTTCAGGCGTTCTTCAATGGCTGCCGGGCGAAGATCGAAAATAGCTTTTACTTTTTCTGCAATTTCTCCGTCGGTGATACTTACATTCGAACGGCCGTAGGTATTTACAAAAACGCCCACCGGCTGGGCAACACCAATGGCATAAGCCAGCTGCACCAAAATTTCGTCGGCAACACCTGCTGCCACCAGGTTTTTGGCAATGTGACGCGATGCATAAGCAGCCGAGCGGTCAACTTTCGACGGATCTTTTCCCGAGAAAGCACCTCCGCCATGAGCTCCGCGGCCGCCGTATGTGTCAACGATAATTTTTCGTCCGGTTAACCCGGTATCGCCGTGTGGCCCGCCAATAACAAATTTACCGGTCGGGTTTACGTGGTAAATAATGTCGTTGCCAAACAAAGCCTGCACTTCTTCCGATAACTGTGCTTTTACGCGTGGAATAAGAATATTGATCACATCATCCTTAATTTTTGCCAGCATGGGCTCATCGGCATCAAACTCGTCGTGTTGTGTCGATACCACAATGGTATGCACTTTCACCGGCTCATTCGAGTCGTTATACTCAACAGTTACCTGCGATTTTGAGTCGGGGCGCAAATAAGTCATCACCTTACCTTCGCGGCGGATAACGGCAAGCTCCTGCAAAATTTTGTGCGACAGATCGAGCGTTAACGGCATATAGTTTTCAGTGTCTTTACAGGCATATCCAAACATCATTCCCTGGTCGCCCGCACCTTGTTCGTTTTTTTCTTCACGGTCAACACCGCGGTTAATGTCATCACTTTGTTCGTGAATGGCAGTTAAAACACCACACGAATCGCCATCAAAACGGTAGGCGGCTTTGGTGTAGCCAATCTGGTTAATTACGTTTCGCGTAACTTCCTGCACATCAACATAAGCCTGCGATTTTACCTCGCCGGCAACAACAACTTGCCCGGTTGTAACCAGTGTTTCAATGGCTACTTTCGAGTTCGAATCAAAAGCCAGAATCTGGTCGAGTAATGCATCTGAAATCTGGTCGGCTACCTTATCCGGGTGGCCTTCCGATACTGATTCGCTTGTAAATAAATAATTCATAAAATCCCTTTTTAAACTGAAGTTAATCAGTACATTAAATACTAAATTTTAAAACTGCGGGATATTCGATTGATATTGAAAAATGCGATTGTTTTAGCGTTTTTTTCATGTGGTTGCAATCAATCTCAAATCTTTCCACGTAGCGTTGGCAAATGTAATAGGTTTATTTTGAATAAAAAAGAACTTGTTTAAAATTGTTCTTAATAAGGAATTGTTCGAAGTTAGCCCATCATCAAGAAATCGTTCCCTTCCACATAATTCCGTTCCTGTAAAAAGGCCCTGATCTTTTCTCCGGCACCGGCATTTGTTACCATCGACACAATAAACAGCTGCCCGGGGTGGGGAAGGTCCTGGTAGAATCGGGCATCGGGTTTTGTTTTTTTAATGTCGATATAACCCTCGATATTCAGCGCATGTTCTTGCAGAAAAGCACTCCGTTGGCGGGTTTTGCGCCCGGCCCCCCAAATCCAGATGTTGGGGTGAAACGGGTTGTGGTGCTCCGACCACTGTTTAAAATAAAAGGCTTTGGTTTGAAAAAAAGCTTCGGTCGAATATCGCTCATCGGTGCGGGTTAAGCGGGTGGAAAAGTCGTGCCACTCCAGCAACTTTTCGGGTAGTTTAGCCATTTTGGCTCCGTGGCTCAGGTAGCGCAGTTGCATTTCATAGTCTTCGGGGAAATTGCCATCGCGGCAGCCCCCATATTTATCAAATAACTGCCGACGAAAAAAGATCGTTGGGTTAATTACCGGAATCTCAATAAACTGCTTCAGCGCAATTTCTTCAGGCGTGTGAAACGAGTTTGCCCAATCAACAAATCGACGGAAGCCTTTATTTTCTGCGATGTGCGGAACATATTCAACCTCGCTGCCTAAAAAGTCAATTGATGGATTATTTTCGAGGTAGTTGTATTGTTTTTGTAGTTTTTCCGGATGGGCAACATCATCAGCATCCATGCGGGAAATAAACCGGCCACGGGCGTTTTTTAATCCGCAGTTCATGGCATTGGCGACTCCTGTTGTGGTTTCGTTAAGCAGTCGGATACGTTTGTCTGTGTTGGCCAGCGCACTGACAATTTTCAGGCTAGCATCTGTTGAATTGTTATTGATCAGCAGCAATTCAAAACCGCGGAATGTTTGATTTAAGATACTTTCAGCTGCGGTCTTCAATGTCTTTTCAGCATTGTAAAACGGAAGGATAACAGACACTTTGGGATTTGTCTCACTACTCATTACTAAAAATCTCAGGTCTGATTACGGGTAAGCTGATGGAAAACGTTTTCCAGGTTTTGTTGCTTTTCAAAAAGGGTAAGCAGCGTGAGTTTATTGGCAACGGCAAACTGAAAAATGTGCTGCCGGATGTCGGCTTCATTTCCGGCTTCAATTTCCCAGCCCAGTTCGTTTTGCGTAACGCTGTTTACGCCGGGGATTTGTAAAAGCTGATCTTCCGAAACATTTTCTTTAAAACCTGCAATTACAACTTGATTTTGAATATTGATTCCGGCTTTTACATCCTTGATATCGCCATCGGCAACAATCTTTCCCTTGTTGATTATAAGCACTCGGTTGCACACAGCTTCCACCTCCTGCATAATGTGCGACGACAGAATTACCGTTTTCTCTTTGCTTATCTCTCGGATCAATGTCCGGATTTCTTCCAGCTGGTTAGGATCGAGGCCGGTTGTAGGTTCATCCAAAATCAATATCGACGGATCGTGAATTAAAGCCTGTGCCAAACCCACCCGCTGGCGGTAACCTTTCGACAGGGCACGTATCTTTTTGTGCTGCTCAATTCCCAACCCGGTAAGGTCGATCATTTCAGCAATGCGTTGTTTTTTGTTCTTCAGGTGGTAAAAACCGGCGGTTATCTCCAGAAATTCCTTCACATAAAGGTCGGTGTAAAGCGGATTATGCTCCGGCAAGTAACCAATTTGTTTTTTATATTCGAGGTTTTGCCCCGAAACTTTCTCCCCGTCAATCAAAATATCACCTTCATCTTGTGGAAGATAACCGGTAATAATTTTCATGGTAGTAGATTTGCCGGCTCCGTTAGGCCCCAGAAAACCAACCAGTTCGCCTTTGTTTACAGTAAAACTAATCGAATCGAGTGCTTTCTGTTTTCCAAACAATTTTGTGATATTCCTTGTTTCAACAATCATAATTAAAGAATGCAAAACAAAAATAGAGGATTCTTTTTATTTTAGAAGCATTACTTTAAATTTGCAGTTCAGCTTAACAGATTAATTGATGAAGGATCGTAATTTCAACTATATTAAAGATTTAACCCGCTATCAACGTCAAGAAACAATTGAAGTGAACATTGGAGGAGTTCCCGTTGGTAGTAGTCAGCCTATCCGGATTCAAACAATGACCGATACCAATACTACGGATACCGATGCTACAATTGAGCAGATTATCCGCGTGGTAAAAGCCGGTGCCGACTATGTTCGTGTAACTGTAAAGGGCTTGTCGGATGCGGAAAGCCTTAAGGTTATCAAAAAAGAACTGGT
The DNA here is from genome assembly GCF_041583095.1 of Draconibacterium sp. Lineage (NCBI taxonomy): Bacteria > Pseudomonadati > Bacteroidota > Bacteroidia > Marinilabiliales > Prolixibacteraceae > Draconibacterium > Draconibacterium sp. Next base: position 1,699 of record NZ_JBFHGM010000306.1, on the reverse strand, counting down.
TGACAGAGGGTATAATACACCGTTGATTGCTGATATCCATTTCAATCCGAAACTGGCCGAAGTTGCCGCTCAGTACGTATCGAAAGTGCGTATCAATCCGGGAAATTTCTATGATAAACGTGCACAGTTTAAAAATAAAATCTACACCGACGAAGAATACAAACAAGAGCTTGATATTATTGAAAAGCAGTTTGTGCCGTTTATAAAAATGCTGAAAGAAACCAAAACCGCCATGCGGATTGGTGCCAATCACGGATCGCTTTCCGACAGGGTAATGAGCCGCTATGGCGATACGCCGGCCGGAATTGCCGAATCGGTGATGGAATTTCTGCGCATTTGTAAAAAGGAAGATTTTAACAACGTTGTGGTATCGATTAAGTCGAGCAATACGCGTGTAATGGTTTACACCGTTCGTTTGCTCAACTTTAAAATGCGTCTCGAGAATATGAAATTCCCGATTCATTTGGGCGTTACCGAGGCCGGCGAAGGCGAAGACGGACGTATAAAATCTGCCGTTGGAGTTGGTGCCTTGTTGAGCGATGGAATTGGCGACACCGTGCGCATTTCGTTAACCGAAGCACCGATAAACGAAATTCCGGTGGCCCTGAAACTGGTAAATCATTTTAAACGCTACCAGAATCACGAGCCGATTTCGGCACCAATGATTGCACAAACCAACCCGTTTGAATACGAGCGCCGCGATACACGGCCGGTACTCAACATGGGAGGACAAGAACTTCCGGTGGTAATTGCCGATTTGGGCGACAGAACCTTACGCGAAATGATCCCGATCCGCGGGAAACTGGTTCCTGACTACTTTATTTCGGGAAACAAAATACTCGATATACAAGGCGAAGAATATCCGGTAATTACGCTTGAAGAGTACTTGTTTGAAAGTACCCGCTGGGGACGGATGAAATTTATTCGTACCAACAAAGCGGAATTCGACCGGTTTATGGATATGCACCCCGAGATCATCATGAAATTGAAGCAGACCCGGAAAACGGTATTGATTCTTGAAAGTTACAACGCTAATCCGATGGCTGAGTTGAGAGCATTCTTTATGTCGCTTGAAACCCACATTTGGAAAGTGCCTGTTATACTTTACCGCCGCTACAACGAAAGTCGTTTGGATGATCTTCAGATCACTGCTTCGGCCGATCTTGGAGGTTTGCTTATTGATGGTTACGGCGATGGAATTTGCCTTTCGAACGATAACGAAAATATTACTTTCACCGAGTTGAAAGACTTGAGTTTTGGTATACTGCAGGCCAGCCGCATGCGTGTTACCAAAACCGAATTTGTTTCGTGCCCCGGTTGCGGACGAACCCTGTTTAACCTGCAGGAAACAACCCGTGCCGTTAAAGCACATTTTAAACATCTCGACCACCTGAAAATTGGTATTATGGGTTGTGTGGTAAACGGTCCCGGCGAGATGGGCGATGTGGATTATGGTTTCGTGGGAGCCGGCAACAACAAGGTAAACCTGTATAAAGGTTTGAAGCCTATAAAACGCCACATTCCTTACGAAAATGCGGTGGAAGAACTGGAGCAGCTGATTCGCGAGAATGGCGACTGGAAAGATCCTGAGGATTAATGTTTATAGTATTATATAGTGGAAAAGGATCCGATCTTTTATAGGTCGGATCTTTTTTTTAGTCAATTTCAAATTTATAGACAGCTTTTAGATGGGGCTGTT
>NZ_JBFHGM010000305.1:0-5722 GCF_041583095.1 Draconibacterium sp. | reverse complement strand
TCCATTTTAGATCAAGGTTTTATTTTTCAAATATTTAAATGTCAGATACTTAAATATAAATAAAACCTTGTTTCTTTTCTAATATTTTTTGAGTTTATTATATCGAACTCACGTTAATTACCTTTTTGTTCAAAGAAATATCCGTGTTGAAAACCCATTCCCATATCGGAGAAAGTACTTTCTAATTGATGTCCTTTCGCAAAACACCTCCCTACTCTTTCGATCATCATTTTACAATTAACTCCACGAGCTATAAATAATATCACCAACTAAACCTTAATGTCCTGATTTGCGTTTTACATCAACAACCTTTTAAATGAACGATTATGCAAAGTAACGCAGTAGGCTGGTTTGAAGTACCGGTAACCAATATGGACCGGGCCATAAAATTTTACGAAACGGTATTAGACATCAAACTCGACCGCAATCAAATGGAACCGCTGGATATGGCGTGGTTTCCGATGACCGATGAAAGTTACGGTTCGGCCGGATCGCTGGTGTGCCATACCGAATACTACACCCCGTCAACCAATGGTGTGGTTATTTATTTTATCGCGCACTCGGGCGACCTGAGTAACGAACTTTCGCGCGTTGAAGAAGCCGGAGACAAGGTGCTCCAACCTAAAACAAAAATCTCAGACGAGTACGGTTATATGGCCTTGCTTATCGATACCGAGGGCAACCGGGTAGCATTGCACTCAAGGGAGTAGATTTGGCATTTTGTGCCTTTTGCAATCCGCCTCAGTCCCCTGAAATTTTACTATTTCCCCCTGGTTTTTCAGATCGTGCCCCTTGGGGCGAAGCGTGTGCCCCTATCTTTTTACTTTGTGCCCCTTGGGGATCGTTATGTGAAAACAGGGGCGCGATTTGTGCCCTTTGGGGATTATTCTGTGCCCCTTGGGGATGGCTTTGCGAAAACGGGGGCATGCTTTATGCCCCTTGGGGATCTTTATGCGAAACATGGGGAGCATTCTATGCCCCCTGGGAATTGTTCCGTGCCCCTTGGGGATGGCTTTGTAAAAACAGGGGCGTGGTTTGTGCCCCTCGGGGATTGGATGCTGGATGCTGGTTACCGGATGCTAGATTCTAGATGCTGGATTCTGCCAATTGCTTAATGGAGATTGCCTATTGGGGATTGGATACCGGATACCGGATACTGGATACCGGATACTGGATACTGGATACCGGATACCGGATACTGGATACCGGATACCGGATACTGGATACCGGATACTGGATGCAGGATACTACGCCATCACAATTTTAAGCACCTTTTTTGTTGATGGTGTTACTTTAAAACGATTGTCAAGCCGTTGGCCCATAATCCAAACGATATTTTTACCGCTGCAAAGCAACCACGTATTCTCCTTTTCGTGCAGCGGCATTTTCCGGTCGATAAAAAAATCGCTTACCTTTTTAAAACCTGTCATACCCAGTGGCTGAAAGTAATCGCCTTGTTGCCATTTTCGCATCAATAATGGAAACTGCACCTTCTCCAAATCCACACAGGCAATATTGCCATCCTTTATGATTGTAAAATCTTTGGCATCCAAACGCTCAATCGAGATATTGAATGGCGCAAATAACTCCATATCGTCCTCTTCGATATAATACACACGGTCTTCATCACTTGTGAGTTGCTGAATAAACAAAACATCGCGATCTTTTACCAATCGGTGTGTTTTCGAGAAAAACTGTTTGCCTGAATGCGTTTCCAGGCTTTGAAAAACCGAGTCAACAACACTGGCGTTAAACCCATAACCCGAAAGTATTTCGAGCAAAACAGTCTTTGAATGTAACGCGTTTTGCAATGCCGGAATTGAAATTACCGACTGCTCTTTATCTTTGGTCAGCACCGCCTTTATTTCATTACCAACAGCATCTTTATATACATCGTATGCCACTTTCAGATTGTCGACACTAGCCAGGAAGTTCTTTTTAAAAGCCGGATTCAACTCCGAAAACAAAGGCAGAATCTTATGACGCAAAAAGTTTCGTTGGAAAACTACTTCGTTGTTCGAAGAATCTTCACGATAGGAAATAGAATTCTCGGCAGCGTATTTTTCAATGTCTTCGCGGCTTGCAAACAACAACGGACGAATCAGTTTCCCCTTTTTCTCTTTTATCCCGGTAAGGCCTTTTATGCCGGTTTTCCTTGACAGGTTTAAAAAGAAAGTCTCGATAAGGTCGTCCTGGTGATGAGCCGTTACCATACAGTCGTATTCATACTCTTTGCGAATACGTTCGAAAAACCCGTAACGTAACTCACGCGCGGCCATTTCAATTGAAATACCTTTTAGCGATGCGTATTCGATGGTGTCGAACGTTTCAAAATGAGCAGCAGTTCCGTGTTGTACCACCTGCTCGCGCACAAAGGCCTCGTCGCCGTCCGACTCATCACCACGCAACCTGAAATTGCAATGCGCAATGCCATATTCAAATTCCGAACGCTCGAATAAATGTAGCAGTACCATGCTGTCGATCCCACCGCTAATAGCCAGCAATATTTTTTGCCCGGACTTTATCAGCTGCTTTTGGTTTATGTTATTTATGAACTGGTCGAACATGGTTACTTGTTATTCTTTTTTCCTTCTACTGAAAGTTCGCACCTTTTATGGCAATATAAAGACAAAAATTGAGAGCTGTCATTTCGAAGGAGGAACGACTGAGAAATCTCTTTCCCTGAAGAACAGATTTCTCCTCATTCTTCGTCGAAATGACAAGTAGCTACTTTTTCACTTTTCCAACTGCCTGTGCAATGTTCAGGATTACCTCAACTGATTTTAACATTGACGGAATTGGCACAAACTCAAACGGCCCGTGAAAATTATGGCCACCGGCAAAAATATTCGGGCAAGGCAGCCCTTCGTACGAAAGTCGTGCGCCATCGGTACCACCGCGAATTGCTTTTATTTTAGGTTCCACACCGGCATCAATCATGGCCTTTTCGGCAATATCGATTATGTATTTTACCGGCTCCACTTTTTCGCGCATGTTGTAGTACTGATCGGCTATTTCCATCTCCACAACTTCGCTTCCGTATTCGGTATTGATCAGTTTCACCACTTCAGTAAGAAATTGCTTTTTCTCTTCAAATTTGGTTTTATCATGATCGCGGATAAAGTACAGTAATTCTGCTGCATCCACCCCTCCATTCATTGATAAGAGATGGTAAAAACCTTCATATTTCTCGGTATGTTCCGGACGTTGTGTCGGTGGCAGCATGGCAATTAATTTATGCGCTACCAACAAGGCATTGATCATTTTATTTTTGGCAGCACCCGGATGTACGCTCAATCCTTTAATTTTAATAGTAGCTCCGGCGGCATTAAAGTTTTCATACTCCAGCTCGCCAATTTCGCCACCATCGAGCGTGTAGGCAAAGTCGGCCCCGAATTTCTTCACATCAAAAAAGTCGGTTCCTTTACCAATCTCCTCGTCGGGAGTAAAAGCAATACGGATTTTTCCGTGCTTTAAATCCGGCGAATTTAACAACTGCTCGGCAGCGGTAACAATTTCGGCTACTCCGGCTTTATCGTCGGCGCCTAAGAGCGTTGTTCCGTCGGCGGTAATAATATCCTGCCCCTTGTAGTTCAGCAGCTCCGGAAATTGTTTTGGATCGATACAAACCTTGTTTTTCAGATATATGGTACAGCCATCGTAATTCTCAATAATCTGCGGCTCTACACTTTCGCCCGAAAAATCAGGACTGGTATCCACATGCGAAATAAATCCAACCACCGGACAATCGCTAACGCCCTTTGCCGGGATGGTTGCGGTTACATAACCGTATTTGTTCATTTCCACTTCACTCAGTCCAATCTGTTTCAACTCCTCAACCAGTTTTTTCATAAAAACCAGTTGGCGGTCGGTACTTGGGTAAGTTTTACTTTTTGGATCGGAAGTGGTGTATTGTTTTGCGTAATTGATAAATCGTTCTACTACTTTTTCCATTCTGTTATCTGACTTTAAAATATTCTATTTTCAACGTGATGTGCAAATTTATATTTTTTACACCGGATAAAAACTGACAAAGCATTCAAATTAGGATCCAGAATCCAGAGATGTCATCTTTCTATATGCTAAAAATAAAGATGACATTCATTTATCTCACAGTATCAAGTATCCAAAATCAAGCATCCAACATCCAGTATCCAGTTGAGCCAATCGAATTGAAAATCGGCCGCAGCCAAATTCCGACCGTAAGCGTCGGGGCATCCGGCTCTAAACATCATCCGAATTAAAGGTAAATCCCAGACGTTTACCGGTAACCATTTTCGAATGACTCATTTTTTGCCGCATCTGATCGACAGTGGCCACCTTTACCTGATCGTAAACCGGCATCAACGCATCAAACTCAATACTATACTGAATGGCTGTTTCAACAATTTGCCGAATAAATCCGGGCGAAATGGTATCGATGGCAAAATCTTTCACCACCTCATTTGACTGTCGTTTCCCTTCAACGAAAAAGTGTTTGTCATTGTTGACGAAAATACGGGCTACCAGGTACCCAAGGTCGTTTACGCGGTTGTATTTAAACGAATCAGCCAGGAAGTTATAAATATTGATTACCCCGCAATACGAACGCAGCGAATCCTCTTCGATGTATTTTGTTTTCCACACCGGGTGTTTATCGTCGAACTCGAAAACATTGGAGTGCATACTAAATATCAGCAAATCGCCGCCCACTTTAAACTCCACCTCAAACGGCCCCCTGTCGTTGTATTGCGGCAAAGCCACATCGGACACCTTGCCCTTTACAGCCTTTAGGTAGTCTTTTTCAAGCTGATTCAGCACCTTTTTCAGGATGGTGAAAGTTAACCGGGTGTTTTGGTAAACCTGCTCTTTTACGGTTGATTTGATAACCAGTGCTTCAAGAAACGAAGCCCGAACTTCTTTTTCAGTCATAGCGTTTAAATATTAACTTTTAAATGTACACAATTACTGAAAAAAAAGAAAGCAGCCCGGTTGAGCTGCTTTTATTTTTTAGCTTCTGAATTGTTTTCAGTTTTATGTCACCACTAAGTTAGTAGGCCAATGCGAACAATACCCTGCGTTTTGAAGGTTTGCCCGAGTAAATACACTTTCCTTCTTCCTCTTCGTATTCCAAAGGCATACAACGAATCGTTGCCTTGGTTTCGTTTTTAATGAGGTCCTCGGTTTCTGGTGTTCCATCCCAGTGTGCCGAAATAAAACCACCTTTTGTAGTTAATATTTCTTTAAACTCTTCCCAGGTATCAGCTTTGCGTGTATTTTCAGCTCTGAAATCGTAGGCTTTTTTGAAAATATTTTGCTGAATGTCTTCCAATAAATTTTCTACGTACTCGTCGATATTGTCAAGCGAAGTAACTTCCTTTGTCAGGTTGTCACGACGGGCAACTTCCACTGTTCCGTTCTCCAAATCCCGTGGTCCCATGGCTAAACGTACCGGAACACCTTTTAATTCGTATTCCGCAAATTTCCATCCCGGTTTACGTGTATCACGGTCGTCGTATTTTACCGTAATACCTTTTGCTTTTAATTTGGCGATAATCTCATCCACTTTTTCGGTAATGCCAGCCAGCTGTTCCTCGTTCCGGTAAATCGGAACAATTACCACCTGGTAAGGCGCTAATTTTGGAGGCAATACCAAACCGTTGTCATCAGAGTGCGCCATAATTAACGCTCCCATCAAACGGGTTGAAACACCCCACGATGTTGCCCAAACGTAATCCTCTTT
>NZ_JBFHGM010000304.1:0-5776 GCF_041583095.1 Draconibacterium sp. | reverse complement strand
TGTAGTCAATCTCTTTCTAATTAGTTGGTTTTAAGGATATCTGCAACTTCAATTTTTTGAAAATAGAGGTCTTTCACACCTTCGTAAAGTATTCCGATTGTTTCGTTGTCGACCATGGTTAGGCAGGAATAACCGTACCCTCCATTTTCGTTTAGTTCAATCTGTAATTCTTCCGGCCAGGTCAAACCATTGTCAAGACTAGCTTTTATGGTCATGTTTTTTCTTTCATATTTGTTGTTGGGATTGGAAAAGAATAAAACATTCTTTATGCTACCGTTTAAAATAACTTCGGCACTAATAATACTGGCCATACAGTTTGACTCCGGCAATGCGTGATTTGAACTGGGATGCCTTTCCCATGTTTTTCCTAAATCGCTGGTAGCGGCAACGGCACGCCCGTTAGTATCTCCTTTGTCTTTCCGGTTTCGGTCATCTCGCATATTAAGCATTAAACTTCCATCGGGTAATTCCACTACCTGAGCTTCGGTAGTGTTAGTTTTAGCACCTGTACCAATGTTCCATGTTGCTCCCTGATCTTTGCTGTAAACAATAGTTGAGTGACAGGTAAATTGTCCTCCATCAATAGCTTTTTCTCCCGTATTTGCTTTAAACTGAGCTGGAAATACCAATGTTCCATTTTCCATACAAATTCCTCTGCCGGGACCTTGCAGTAGCAGTTGCCAGGCCGGATTCTTAATTTGTTCTGTAATATTCATCGGATCCGACCAGGTTAATCCATCATCGGTACTTTTTGCTAACATAAATTGTCCGGTAACTTCGGGTTTCATCCCGGGTTGAGAGGCCCACCACAGCATGTCTTTTTCGCTGCCACCACTCATCCACAATGCTGCCACCCAAAGTGTGTTGGTTTTATTATCATACAAAACACATGGGTCGCCAATACCGTTTAATCTTTGCGAACGGCCTCCCCATTCACCCATGTCCATAATTACCTTCATTGGTTCCCAGGTTTGGCCTCCATCGGTACTGCGGTTCATGGCAATATCAATATCTTCCTGCAAATCTTTGCTGTTGTTATAGCGGGCATCGTAAACGGCAATTAAGGTTCCGTTAGCTGTTGTAACCAAACCTGGAATTCGATAGGTATCGCAGTTATCCTGTCCTTGCTGTCTAACTATGTTACCGAACCGGATGGTATTTTTATCGGGCTGAATGGACTGTTTTGTATTGTGGTCGAATTCAAGAATAACCGTTTCAAGTTGAATCTTATTCTCAATACTGGTGTTTTCCAGTGCTTCAAATGAAAATGAGAATGAGTTGTTGGAAGCTGATAATGGCAGATCTACAGCAATGGTAGTTTCTTTGCCAATACCTGAAGTTTCACCGATTTGCAATGATTCCTGAGCATTGTTGTCAGCTCTTCCCAGAAGCTGTATCTTTTTTAATGTATTTTTTACATCGTCGTTCAAGAACCGTAAAGTTACAGAGGTTAATTTTTCATATTGTGTATTCTCTGTTTTGGGAATATTTACTACTGCAATCTCGTTGACCGATTTTTGTAAAAATACCGGTACCTTCTTCATGTGAATGGTAATTTCCGGTTCTGACAATACATCATCATTAGTCGCGAAACCCTGTTTACAGCTTCCGAATGAAGTTATTTGTACCATGAAAAGAAGTAGGAAGACTAGTTTTCTCATAATATTATAATTTGCTCAATTATCAGGTTTTTAGGAGGAGAGCCTAATCTTTTAGGCCCTCCATTTTCCCTAACCAAATTAAATCTATGCAAAAATTGCTACTTAATAGCCATCTGTCTGTGTTAATTCTGAATCATTTGCAAGCATACTCTCCGAAATTGAGTAGTAGATCTTATAAGCTTCGGAAGCATCAAGTGAAGCTACTTCATCAAAAACGTAAGATTCCCCGGCTCTAACCAGGTCCCACCATCTTTTCCCTTCACCAATGAATTCTTTATAGCGTTCGTCAAGAATGGCTTGTGCATTCTGCTCCTGAGAACCATTCGTAAATTCATGTCCTGAGAAGTTATCTCCATAGGCACGTGATCTTACGGCATTAATTTCTGCTGAAGGATCTTCGCCAAGATTATTTTTGGCTTCAGCAAGTAATAGCAGTACATCGGCATAACGATATAATGGCACATTGTTGTAGCTCCAGCGCGTACCGTCATCACCTACAATGCCCAGAAATTTATTTAAAATCGCTCCCTGGTAATTCGGATTTCCTGCCTCGAATGGAATATGATTGTTACCATCGTCGTAAATACGTATAAATGTGTTACGTCGCTGATCCTCCGGATTATCCAATAGAAGCAAGGTTTTTTCAGATGCGCCATAACGGCTTAATCCATTCACTACAAAGTCACTCATTGAGTTTCCTTCTTCATCAAACAAACTGACCAGGTCTACTGCACGGGTAGTAAACAAACTTCCGTAAAAGTTTCCTGCCTGATCCTTTTGATAGTCAATAGTAAAAATAAACTCAGAGTTGTTTTCGTTACCTTGTCCCCACAGGTTACTGTAGTCGACAAGGTTAAAACCATCAATTTGCTGAAGGGCTGCTTTGGCTTCTGTAAAATCACTATTACCTCCGCCAAGAACTTTGCCTGACCAGATATAGGCATCGCCTTTAAGCGCCAATGTTGCTGCTTTCGACCAGTATGTTTGTTTCCCCAACCATAAGCTGTTATCGCTACCAAAGTATTCCAGCGATCTTTCTATATCGCTTTTGATTTGTTGCATAACCTCTGTTTTTGGCGAGCGTGGTTTTTTCAATGCCAAAAGATCAACCTCCAAAAGCGGCTCTGTGTTTATTGGTACGTCACCCCAGGCTTTCACCATGGTATAATAGATCTGAGCACGTAATCCATAGGCTTGTCCCAGCATGTGGTTAAGCTCTGTTTCATTACTAAATTCTACGTCCGGCGCACTTTTTATAAAGTCGTTGATGTAATGCAATAAACCATAAAAATTTGCCCAGTTGCCAAAATAAACCAGTGTAGAACTAATATTGTTAGCCATCAGATCGACATCATTGGGCGAGTTGGCAAAGGTATTCCCTCCCCAAATATCAGAGCGGACTTCACCCATTTGCCATTGCGTGAAGGTATAGTTCCGGTAATTGGCATAAATCCCCACGTGAGCTGCTTTTACTGCTTCTTCTGTATCCCAAAATCCGTTGTAGGTTAAGTCACTCTCCGGTTTCATGTCCAGGTCGCAGGACATCAGGAATACAATTGATATAAATAATAGAATATATTTCTTCATGATTGAAATTTCTTAAAATGTTACATTTAGACCAAGCGTATAAGTTCGTGGAAGAGGGAATCTCCCGGTATCAAGGCCAGACGATGATTCTTCAGGAGAACTACCTGAGAATCCATTAAAGTAGGCTAAATTAGAGCCACTCAGATATAGTCTGACATTTTGAAAAACATTGTTTGCAATTTTTCCGTCAAGATCATAGCTAAGCGTTACTTCGCGTAATGCCAGGTAATCGCCTTTTTCCCACATGCGAGAGCTGCTGCTGGTCATTGAACCCTGGTCACCTCCTGCTGCCATGTGATTTCTTTGGCGGTCGACCAACGTAAAAACAGGCACATTTGAAGTTGGATTTTCCAGAGTCCAGGAATCCGCAATTTCTGCCGGTCCGTTTTGGTTCCCCTGGGTTTGTGCAATTCCTTTTACCCTACGGCCATTGATAATGTAATGACCTATGGCAAAGTCTGATTTCATGAATAAGCTAATATTCTTGTAATTCAACTCAGTTGTTAAACCACCCGTAAAATCAGGTGTTCTGCGTCCGATAACAACGCGGTCGAGATAGTTGATTACGTTATCGCCATTTAAATCTTTCCAACGCGTATCACCCAGAAACCTAACATCTTTTTTGGTTGCAAATTCAACTATTCTACCGGCATCTGCATCAATATCTGCCTGAGTCTGGTATACGCCATCAAATACATAGGCTGTAATTACATCCAAACCAACTCTTTCGCCTTCCTGTAAGCCTCCAACATACTTTGTGTCTCCGGTTTTTGGATCATAAATCTCAGTACCGCCCTGGCGATTGTTTTCAACGCCATTCTCAGGTAGTGATTTTGCATAGTTTTTTACCGAATAATACGTCAGGCCAACATTCCATTTGAAGTCGTTGGTTTTAATAACATCTGCGTTTACCTGCAACTCTAAACCTTTATTCTGAAGCGTACCATTGTTAGTTGTAATTGATGAGAAACCTGTCCATAAGGGCAAAGTAAGTCCGGCCAGTTTGTCTTTAACATCGCGAATGAAGTAGTCTGCGATTAAAGTTACACGATCGTTATAGAATCCAACATCAACACCCATATTGAAGGTTGTTGAACGCTCCCACTTCAAATCAAGCAAAGGCAATTGTGTGTTGGCATAACCTGATTGAGTATCGTAAACAGCTGTTTTTGCATAAGTGCCGAATACTCCAAAATTGCTTAAAACATCTATATTCCCGTTAACACCGTAGCTTAAACGAGGTTTAATTTTGCTAACTACATTTTTAACTTTTGATGTAGCAAAGAAGTCTTCGTTATGAATGTTCCATCCTGCTGATACGCCCGGGAAGAAATCGTATTTGTTATTACCCAAACGCGACGTACCATCATTACGAAAAGTAAAACCAAGTAAGTACTTGTAATCAAAATCGTAGTTTACCTGACCAAAAACCGAAGAAATCTCGTATCCGGTTTTGTAAGAATAAGGAACACCGCTTGCTTCTGAACCAACATTCATGGTGTAAATAAGATCAGTTGGCGATAGGCGAGTAGCTGCATTAAATGTAAAATAGTTCTCTTTGAAATATTCGGTACCTACAAGAGCACTCACATTGTGTTGGTTAAACGACTTTTTGTAATTCAACATTGCTGTTACCTGGTCGCGCAAAGTACGGGTGTGTGAGGCCGATGCCTGTCTTTCTGTTCGCAAACTACCCGAACTCAGATAAGCTTTATTAAAAGATTCGTTTGAATTATTTACCGAGAAATGACTTCCGCGAACCGTTAAATTAAAATCGTTCAGAAATTTGTAATCAAACTGAACTGATCCGGTAAGTCTTTCTTCCAGATTATTTCTGATAAACTTATCCTGGTAATACAATGGATTCCCAAATCCCAGATAAGTTCCAGGTTGGTATTTTGATGATAAACTTCCGTCTGGATTATTGTTATAAATTCTGGAAGTTGGAGCCAATCCTGCAGTACGCTGGAACAGGTTATAATCGCTGTCGTAAGGAAGATCTCTTTTTGAATGAGAATAGATCAAATTTGATGAGACCTTCAGGTTATCTGTGATTTTGTATGAAGCATTAAAAGTTCCGGAAACTCTTTCAAAAGAGGATCCATAAACCAGACCATTATCATCCATAAACCCGAGTCCCAAGTAATAGGTCCCTCTATCGTTACCACCATCAAATGACAAACTGTAATCCTGCGAATAACTATCCTGATAGAATAATTCATTCATCTGGTTATCCATAAAAATCAGTTGAGTTCCCGGATTGATAGGATCTTCAATGGATTGCCATCCTTCATAATTTAATAAATACCTGTTTTCATCGGTGAGTACCATTGTGGTATAAATGGAATTCGTCGTATTATTACCTGTAGCGGCAGCATGACCACCGGTTAAGAAAACATCCAGCCAATTGTAACCCATTACTTCCTGTGCTGCACGAACACCCAAACGATTGAACTTCACGTAATCGGCTGCATTCAAATATTCCATTGGATCTTCACGACGTTGGTTTGAAGTGAATTTTGCCCTGA
>NZ_JBFHGM010000303.1:0-5857 GCF_041583095.1 Draconibacterium sp. | reverse complement strand
GAATAATATGGCACCGGAAAATCAGGAACTGGTGCAACTATTGAAGAATAAAATGGTTGAATTTGATCAGGACTTAAAGGAAAATAAGAACTAAACAGTATTTAATTGATGAATCATGAAAAAGATAATTCTTAATTTATTGGTTATTGTTGCATTGTTCGCTTCATGCAACCAACAACCCGAAATAACCTGGGTAAGCACAACTGATTCGAACCCTTGGGTTAAAAAAGAAATTGTTTCGGAACCAACAGCCGGACTTGCTGAAATCGCTATTAATATTGACACCAATAACCGCCAACAATCCATCTCAGGCTTTGGTGGATGTTTTAACGAATTGGGATGGGAGGCATTGAATATGGTAACTCCCGAAGAGAAACAGCAAATTCTAAACGATTTATTCGACCCGGAAACAGGCTGTAAATTTACCATCTGCCGCATGCCAATCGGGGCCAACGATTATGCGGTTGATTGGTACAGCCATAATGAAACGGAAGGTGATTTTGCAATGGAAAATTTCTCCATCGACCGCGATAAAAAACGCCTGATTCCCTACATTCACGCGGCGCAAAAAATAAATCCGAATATCCAGGTTTGGGCTTCTCCCTGGTGTCCGCCATCGTGGATGAAACACAACAAACATTACGCGTGCCGTGCCGATGCAAAAGTAAACGACTTAGCTCCTGAGTTGAGCTCTATGGAAGAACTGGTATCGCGTTTTATTACCGAACCCGAATATTTTCAGGCTTATGCACTTTATTTTTCAAAATTTATTCAAGCCTACAAAAAGGAGGGGATTGATATCTATGCAGTTCATGTTCAAAACGAACCCAATTCAGCACAAAATTTTCCATCGTGTGTTTGGAAACCTCAGGATCTTGGAATCTTAATTGCCGATTATCTTGCTCCCCGGTTTGAAAAAGATGGAATTGATGCGGAAATCTGGTTGGGAACAATTGAACGCCCACAAATTGAGCGGGTTGACGATGTGCTTCAGTATAAAAATACGATGGATTACGTTAAAGGTGTTGGCTTTCAGTGGGCAGGTAAAGGTGCAATCCCTGAGGTTCATAAAAAATATCCGGCAATGCAGTTAATGCAAACCGAAACCGAATGTGGCGATGGCTCAAATGACTGGAAAGCAGCAGAATATACTTTCAGTTTGATGAAGCATTATTTTGAGAATGGTGCCAATGCCTATATGTATTGGAATATGGTTTTAGATGAAACTGGTAAAAGTCAGTGGGGCTGGAAACAAAACTCGATGATTTCGATTGACAGCAAAACAAAAGAAATTGTTTACAATCCTGAGTTTTACCTGATGAAACACCTTAGTGCATTTGTAAAGCCCGGTGATGTTAAACTGACCACCGATGGAAGTGATGAAAATACATTGGTGTTTTACGCTGCAACAACCAACGAAGTGAAAATTCTAAACTACAACGAGGTAGATAAAAATCGTGTGTTGAAATTAAACATCAACGGTGAAGCGATAAACGTTGAGCTGGATGCCAAATCGTTTAATACGCTGCTTGTACAGTTGTAATTGAAGATTCTAAAACAAGTTCTGCGAAACAAGTAAACTCAAAAAATGCAACGTAGAAAATTCATAAAAAAAGCAGGTTTAGGAACACTTGGAATGGGCTTCGCACCTGTGGCTTTTGCCGGTTCAGGCAATAAAAAATGCAATGAGAAAATTTGCCGTATCGCGTGGGAGGAGCTGTGTCCAACTGATGGAGGAGCTTTTGAATATGTACATCCACGAAAAGGAATACCGAATGTGCTTTTGTACGGCGATTCCATTTCAATCGGATATACGCCAACTGTTCGCGAGGTGTTGAAAAACGAAGCCACTGTTTTTCGTTTCCAAAGAAACGGAGGATCAACTGATCGTCTGATTCCGGGACTGGAGGAAATGGAAAGAGCCATGTTTCAGCCACATTTAAAAGGAGGCTGGGATTTTGAATGGGATGTCATTCATTTTAACGTGGGGCTGCACGATTTAAAATACCTGAAAGGTGGGAAACTGGACAAGGAGAATGGCAAGCAGGTTTCTTCAATCTGCGAATACAAAACCAGGCTAAAAGGAATTTGCGACTATTTACAGGCTAAATTTCCTGATACGAAGTTAATTTTTGCCACTACTACTCCTGTGCCCGAAGGGGCTGCAGGGCGCTTTTCCGGCGATAGTAAAAAATATAACAAGGCCGCACTGGAAGTATTAAATGACTATCCGTCAATTCGTATTAACGACCTGTATTCGTTTACCAAACCCAATCTGAATGAATGGGCAATTAAACCCGGAAATGTACATTATAACGAATTGGGAAAAACAGAACAAGGGAAACAGGTTGGACGAATTATTGCTGAAAATATATAATTATGAAGAAGATATTTTATTTGTTAATCGTTTTGTTAACTGGTGTTGTGGCGCGGGCTGAGAAGAATGCTCCGGCCTTCATCCCACAACCTGAATCAGTAATTCTGAAAGAAGGAAATTTTATTCTTACTCCTGAAACAGGAGTCATTATTCCGAAAAAATATGCGGGCGATTTCGCACCCTATCTTTCAAAAAAGATGAATAATGATACAGGTTTGGAACTGGAAGTAAAAACCGGAAACAGAACACCATATTCTAACTTTATTTTGTTTGAAGTAGTGAAAGATGAAAACATATCCGACGAGGGGTACGTTTTGGAAGTATCGCAAGATAACATTGTGGTGAAAGCCAAAGACTATCCGGGTTTGTTCTACGGGTTACAGACACTCCGTCAGGCAATGTCATTAAATGCCGAAAAGGTTGAAATTCCGTGTATGACGGTTAAAGACAATCCACGTTTTGCCTGGCGTGGAATGATGTTGGATGTATCGCGCCATTTTCAAACCAAGGAATTTGTAAAAAAACAAATCGATGTGTTTGCGTCCTACAAAATCAATAAATTTCATTGGCATTTAACCGACGACCAGGGCTGGCGTATTGAAATAAAAAAATATCCCAACCTCACAGAAAAAGGTGCCTGGCGAGCCGACCGCACGGGAATTACCTGGTGGCAGCGTGAACTGGCTACTCCCGATGAACCTAAAACCGTTGGTGGCTTTTATACGCAGGAAGATATTAAAGAGGTGATTGAATATGCCCGAATCCGTAATGTTGAAGTGATTCCCGAAATTGATGTGCCGGGGCACAGCAAAGCTTTAATTGCATCTTATCCTTTTTTATCTTGTGTTGATTCAGCCAATTTTGAAGTAGCAACCGGAGGAAAGGCACCTGATAATGCCGTTTGTGCCGGAAAAGAAACAAGCTACGAATTTTTAGACGATGTACTTACCGAAGTTGCTGCATTGTTTCCAACCCAATACTTGCACATTGGTGGCGACGAATGTAATAAAACCAACTGGCGTAAGTGCGAACATTGCCAAAAGGTAGTGGAAGAAAATGGCTTAAAAGACATGGAAGAACTGCAAAGCCATTTTATTCAACGTGTAAATAAATTGGTAAGCGCCAAAGGAAAAACAATGATTGGCTGGGACGAGATTCTGAGTGGTAAAGGCGCAAAGGGAGCAACTATAATGGCCTGGCGTCGCGGGAAATATACACCCGAAGTGGATGCCCCAAAAGGTGGCTATCCAACTATAATGACAGATTATACGCATTCGTACATCAGCCAGGTACAAGGACCGCAAGAACTGGAGCCTGAGGGCCCGAAAGTGGTATTGCCTCTTTCAAAAGTTTATGCTTACGAGCCTATCCCTGAAGAATTAAGCACCAAAGAAGCTGCCTTTGTTTTGGGAACCGAAGCTTGCTTGTGGGGCGAATTTACCCCAACCGAAGAACATTGCGAATACATGCTTTATCCGCGCACCCTAGCCAATGCCGAGGTGGCCTGGAGCCGACCCGAAGTAAAAGACTGGAGCCGGTTTCAAGCTGCAGTGGAAAATCATTTCGGAAGATTAGAAAAAAAAGGAGTGAACGTTTCAACCAGTTTGTATAGCGTTTATGGTTCGTTTGCACTGGATAAATTATCCTACACCGCAAAAGTGTACTTAACCACGGAAACGGCTTACGACATCTGTTACACCACGGATGGAAGTGAGCCATCGGTTGAAGCAATCAAGTACAAAGGTGTTTTTAATGCAGAAAACAGAAGCACTGTAAAAGCCGGTTTATTTAATAAAGACGGAAAACTATTGGGAAAAATTACCGAATTAAAAATACGATAGAAATGATAAAAATACTTGTGTTGCTCTTTATAATTGGCGCATTCTCAGCGTGTACGAATACGAATAAGAGCACAGAACCCGGTGTTGAAAACCCAAATATTGTCTATATTATCTGCGACGATTTGGGCTATGGCGATGTGCAATGTTTAAATCCTGAGCGTGGAAAAATACCAACTCCTCAAGTGGATAAATTTGCTACTGAGGCTATGGTGTTTACCGATGCCCATTCAGGTTCTTCGGTTTGTACACCAACTCGTTATGGGGTCTTAACTGGGCGTTATGCCTGGCGGTCCCGGTTGCAAAATGGCGTGTTGGGAGGCGGTCATGAGTTTGAACCATTAATCGCTGAAAATCAGTTAACAGTTCCGGCATTGCTTAAACAGGCCGGTTACACAACAGCAGCCATGGGGAAATGGCATTTGGGTTTTGCCGTTAACGATTCATTAGGCAATCCGGTTGATGTGTATCCAAATGGGCAAAGAAGACCAAGTCCTGCGCCGGTAGGTTCAATTGTGCCAAACGGACCAACTACCCGTGGTTTCGATACCTATTTAGGTTTTCATCATTCGGCATCAATGGAAACAGTGATTAAAGATGGCAAGGTAATCGACAACATGCCTACCATTAAAATGCTTCAGTTTTTAGGCACCCATGCTAATAAATACATTGCTGAAAAATCAAAAAAACAAGAGCCTTTCTTTTTGTATTTGGCACTGAATTCACCTCACTCGCCGGTTGTGCCTTCCGAGGATTGGCAGGGGAAAAGTGGTATGGGCGATTATGCTGATTTTGTTATGGAAACCGACGACGTGGTGGGGCAGGTACTTCAAGCATTGGAAGAGAATGGTATTGCACAAAATACACTGGTGTTTTTTACCAGCGACAATGGTTGTTCATACCCTGTAGCAAAAGGCCACAAACTTGAAAAAGAATATGGGCACTATGCCAGTGCGCAGTTTCGTGGATCAAAGTCTGATATCTGGGAGGGAGGCCACCGCATTCCGTTTATTGTTCGCTGGCCCGGAGTAGTTGAGGCCAATTCTACCAACGATGAATTAATTTGCCTGACCAACCTGCTGGCAACTTGTGCCGAAATTACCGGTCAGAACATTCCTGAAGCTGAAGGAGAAGATTCGTACAGTATTTTGCCGCTACTGAGCAACAAAAATGAAGAAAGCCCATACGAGGTGGTGGTGCACCATTCTATTCAAGGCAAATTTTCAATTCGGAAAGGCAACTGGAAACTGGAGTTTTGTCCCGGTTCGGGCGGTTGGACAACCCCTACCGATAAAGCCGCAAGAAACAACGGGTTGCCCGAAATACAGTTGTATAATCTTGAAGAAGATATTGCAGAGCAAAACAATGTGTACGCCAAGTATCCTGAAATAGTAGAAGAACTTACTGCTGAATTGATGGAGGTTGTTAAAAAAGGGCGCACAACAAAAGGCGAACCTTTAAGTAACGATGTTGAGGTAGATGTACTCAAGGAAGGGAAATAATCGATTTTAGCTAATTAT
The DNA here is from genome assembly GCF_041583095.1 of Draconibacterium sp. Lineage (NCBI taxonomy): Bacteria > Pseudomonadati > Bacteroidota > Bacteroidia > Marinilabiliales > Prolixibacteraceae > Draconibacterium > Draconibacterium sp. Next base: position 122 of record NZ_JBFHGM010000303.1, on the reverse strand, counting down.
GAGATTAATAAGGAATATCAGCATTGGGTTTGTAGGAATTATGTTTTTGATTGCATGTACTCAATCAAATGAAAAGCAAGCGGTTGATTACATTGATCCTATCATCGGGGCGGTAACTTATG
>NZ_JBFHGM010000302.1:0-5913 GCF_041583095.1 Draconibacterium sp. | reverse complement strand
TTGTTTTACTGGCTACAAAACGCAACGATTGTTTTTCGGTAGCCTGGTATTTTAACATCAGGGAAGGCAGAATATTATCGTACGACTCATCGAGACTGCCAACTCTTCCTACATAGTTGGTTACATTCCAGTTCACCTCCAGTTCATCGCGTTCGTAACGTACGCCAACATTACCGCTCAATTTCCCTTTTCCGAAATCAACGTTAAGATACCCGGCGTATACATTTAATGTAGCATCGTAAAAATCCGGATCTACTTCGCGAATCCGAAGCTCGCCACTGTTGTACAGATCAAGATTCAGGAATGCTTCATCCAAATTATCGATGGACTGTACGGTTACATTTTTAGCGCGAACTCCGTAGGGAAGTGAATAAAAGTCTCTTCCTTTCATTCTGAAGTTTCCACCGAGATTCAACCTTAAGGTCTTATCATCATCATCGATAAAAGTGATGTTATCTTTCAGGTAAGCATTCAGTTCATCGTCGCTAATGGTTTGCATCGACTTCTTTTGCTGGAAGTCGCCTACATAGGCAAAACCAACCGAATTTTCATCGAGCATATTCACTTCGTTGTGAATGCGGTTTGGCTCGTCGGCATTAACAATATTGTATCCAACTGCCCACTCCAGGCGGTTGTTTTCGGTAATATGGTGAGTTCCGAGTAACTGGTTAATTATGAGCTGTGTTTCTTTTAAGTTCTGATCCCTCGTAAATGCGGCCTCCTGTTGCGGCAACTGGTCGTAAGCATATCCTTCACCGTTTCTTCCTTGCTCGTACAACTCATCAACGGTTTTGAAAATGACCATACTATTGAAATTCAAGGTGTGATCGTTGCTAAAATCGTATGCCAGGTTCAGCAAACCGGTGGTATTGAATTCTGTTTGAAATGTTTCGGCATCGGTATACGAATTGTCCAGCACATTCGACCGGTATTTTTTGTAGGTACCAGTGCGGTATTCAAAATCGTTTGAATGAGAAAGCGTAGCAAATACAGAGAACTCGTTATCAAATAGTTCAAACTTTTTACCTCCCGTTAACGACAAACCACGGTTTAACGAAAATTTCTGATCCTCAGTGTTCCAGCTTTGATATTTTAAAGCATCGCCAGTTGTGTAAGTGCGACTATACGCACCAAAAACATTTACATCGTTGATGTTTTGCGTGGCTTTGAAATTGCCAAAAGTTCCATCTTTTACAATATTGGTTGAGATTCCGGTCGAAACTTCCAGTTCAATATCTTCAGAATAGGTTTTCGAACCAATATTTACGGCTCCCGAAGCCTGGTCGCCATAGGTTTCAACGGCAAAGGTTTTGTTGATTCCAACATTGCCGATAATATCCGTAGAGAACAGGTTCAGATCGATATTTTTCTTTTCCACATCATCCGACGGAATTGGCAAACCATTCATCGTAGTAGTTAAATACCTGTCGCCCAAACCACGAATGTAAATATCGCCGCTGCCCTCGTTTTTGGTTACGCCGGTAATTTTTGATGTTGCCGTGGCCGCATCAGAAACACCCATGCTCGACATTCGTTGCGATCCGATACTCTCTTTAATTCCCGAGGCATTTTTCTGATCGATAAGTAACATCGCCTCCGACTCGCGTTTGGCTTTTGCCACCACCTGAACACCTTCAATTTCCAAAGTCGCCGGTAATAACGCTACATTTAATTCTACGTTATTATCCGGTTTCACTTCCACCTGAAATTCCTGTGTATCGTACGAAATAAAAGAAACAGCAATGATATGGCTACCAACTGCTACATTGGGTATTACGTAATTTCCATCGAAATCGGTAATTGTTCCTTGTGTTGTTCCTTTAATTAATACAGTGGTCCCGATCAGGGCCTCTTTTGTTTTGGCGTCGATTACAGTTCCTTTAATTGTACCTGTTTGAGCCGTAACTACCATTACCTGAATTAGCAACAGAATGCTAATAAAAAAACGTTTCATATATTTTAAAAGTTGCAGTGTTTATTTATAAACTCATAGAATTTATACAGGCAAAGCAACCGGATATATGTTACAGGCGAATTAAAGACTATTTAAACTTGTATTACATTGTTTTAACGGTTTTGTAATTATCGGGGGAAAGGTGAAATGTTATTGCAATAAGTGAATTCGAATCTTAATTATTGTGCTGATTTACCCTTTCTACACAAGTTCTGGTTCATTTTCGTCCGGAACAACTTTCAGCTTCGATCGTCTTCCATCGCCGGACGAGATCAACTTCATCCACTAACCCGGCGTTTCCTGACTGGCGTCAGTCACACCGGGTTAATGCCTGTCGCCCCGTTGGGGCTCTTAATTAAAGCCATGAAAGTGTGTTCCGGAATAGCCCGGGGTTTCAATAAAAAAGGCCTCCGGAACTACCGGAAGCCTTCAACTTATCAGTTTTGGCGTTTATATATTCTCTCGAATTTACTGTTTTGCCAGCGAGAACAGGAACTCAATACCACCTTCGGGTTTATTGCGGGCCGAGATATTTCCTTTATGTAACTGGATCGCATTTCTAACAATCGACAGTCCCAGTCCTGTTCCGCCCAATTCGCGGGTACGACCGGAATCGATACGGTAGAAACGTTCAAAAATACGGTTAAGGTGTTCCTCCGGAATTCCTCTACCGTTATCCGAATAACTGAAATAATGGAATTTGGTATCTTCCAGGTAATTCCTAATTTCAATTTTCACATTCTCTCCGGCATAATTGATGGAGTTTTCCAAAAGGTTCTGGAATACCGATGAAAGCAGCGAATCGTTTCCGTTTACCACCACATCTTTGTCAATATCCAGTTTACACTTCATGTTTTTGGCAGCCATTCTGCTCTCGAGGTTCTCCACCACATCCGAAACAATGTTTTTGATATAAACCGGTTTAATCTCGAACAATTCGCCGGCATCCTCAATATTATTCAACAACGAGATATCGTTTAACAGCAGATGTAATCTTTCGGCCTGTTTACTGGCTCTTTCGATAAAGTACTGCTGTTTCTCCTTGTCGATATTCGGATTCGACATCAATGTTTCGATGTATCCTTTTATTGAAGCCAGCGGTGTTTTTAACTCGTGTGCAATGTTCGAAGTTAACTGCTGTTTTAGCAGGCGACGTTTTTCGGGCCGGGTAATATCAGTGATCAGAATCTCGAAACTCTTATCGGCAAACACAATACACATCAGTTTAAAATAACTGTCGTCTTTGTGAATCGTGAACTCGATTTGCGGCAATTCGTTACTTTGGAACTCAGTGTCTTTGTGCAGATTTTTTTCCAAAAATTTGTTGATCTTTTCAAACTCCGGAATGGTAAAAAAGTTTTCTGCCGAAATGGTCATCGTATCAGAAATGATACTTACAAACTGAATAAAGTTACTGTTCACCAGCATCTTCTTCTTTTGCGGTGTAAAAAATCCTATCCCTTCATTCAGAATGTTCATATGGTTGGCCAGGCGGTCTTTTTCCAGTGCAATAGAATTGTTGGCCTCGTGCAGGTTATTGTAGATTTTTACAATCTGCGAACCAATTTCCCCCAATTCATTATCGGGAAACTTGCCTTCTTCTTCGTTGATTGGCTCATTCTTTCCGGCTTTTATCGCAAAATCCTTCAATTTGGTAATTGATATGGAAAGGCGTTTTGTAAGCTCATTAATCACCAGCCAGATTACCAGGAAAATGGCGATAATGAAAAAGATGAATAAGCGCTCGGCTTTCAGGAAATTCTCCACGTTTACGTCGTAAACCATGGCGGCCCGCACAAAATAGTCGTCGTAACTTCGGGCATAGTAGTAGAAGTCGGTTCCGGTGGTTGCCGAGTGACGTATATTGGCTCCCTCGCCACCGAACAATGCTTTTTGCACTTCGGGACGCTCGAAATGGTTTTCCATTTTTTTGTATTCGTACACAAAACTGTCGTATAAAACAATCCCTCTCCTGTCGATAATGGTCAGGCGAATGTTGTCTTGCGGAATGAGAACTTTTAAAGTATCTGCACTGCTAAAGTTTTGCGTTTTCATTAAGTTGTAATGTTCGATGTAGTTGTGGGCTACCTCGGTAACATTACGCAATGTATTTTCAAGCTGCGATGTTTTGTAATTTTTCTCGCGCTGCAACTGAAACAACATTATGGCTACTGTGAACAGTAAAAATACTGCTATAAAGTAGTAAAAGATTTTCCGTCTGAATGTCTGCTGAATCGGCACCTTGTATTGTTTTAATTATTTTTATTCTGATCTGTTTTCTATCGAATTTATGGTTGCTTAAACGCATAACCATAACCTGATTTTCCTTTTATGTATTGACCGTATTTGCCAATTTTTTTCCGAAGTCGTGCAATATTTACATCCACGTTTCGCTCGGTAACAATAACATCGTCGTTCCAAACGCGGTCGAGTATTTCATTTCGGCCAATGTATTGTCCCTGGTGTTTTAGCAAGAGAGTAATTATTTCAAATTCTTTTCGGGTAAGACTAACAGGCTCGTCGTCAATCTGCACCGTTTTACTGTTTGCATCTACCTCAAGACCTTCAACTTTGTACACCTTGGTTTGCTTCAAATTTGGTTGGCCACGTTTCAGCACGGCTTTAATACGCGCTACCATCTCTTTAATCGAAAATGGTTTTGATATGTAATCGTCGCCACCCACGTTAAACCCCGTTAGAATATCGTTTTCGGCAGTTTTGGCGGTCATAAAAATTATGGGCAGTGTGAGCTGCATCTCCCTTCGGATCTTATCGGCCATTTTGTAGCCCGACATTTCGCCCATCATCACATCTAGCAAAATCAGGTCGAATTCTTCCAGCGGCAGTTTTAGTGCCTGCTCGGCCGAGTGTGCAACTGCTATTTCGAAACCTTCGCTCGACAAATTGAACTCTAAAATTTCACATAAATCCTTTTCGTCGTCAACTACTAATATTTTCGGATTTGATCCCATGATAATTAATTTTCACTCTAACATTCAGGATACTAAAAATACATTATCCTTCATAAAAACAAGCTTACTTCAGGTCTTTATGTCGTATATCCTTGCCTTCGATGGAATAAATAGCCGCCTCTGCGATGTTTGTGGCCTGATCAGCAATACGTTCGATGGTGCTAACCATACTGTTCATATTAATAAAACTCATCAGTAGTTCTTTATCTTCGTTTGAGGACACACTTTTTTTAATGGCCTTTTTCAACATCTTTTTGTTGAGTTCATCAACAACAGCATCGTTTTTTATCGTCCAGATGGCATAATCCTTATCATCGTTGGTAAATGCCAGCAACGATTTGTTAACCATATTAGAACTTTGAATAAGCATGTTTGAAACCACTTCAGAAAGTTTGGTGTATACTTCCGGGGTTTTAATGCTTTCAACAAAAGTCAGTACATTAATTACCATATCGCCTACCCGCTCGAGGCTCATAATTATACGATAGCAAGCCATAATTTTTCGGATATCGGAAGCCACCGGCTGGTATAATGTAATGGTATTAATAATCTTGTCACTGATTTTAACTTCCATCTTATCCAGCATATTCTCGTTGTCGTACAACTCTTTGCTTTTTTCCTTCGGAAATTTTGTTTCGCCTGTTGAAATGAGCGTCTCTAACAAATCGAGCTGATGAAGCACCAGGTTGGCAAACTCTTCAAAATCGCTCATTATCGCTTTTATGGCATCATCCTTCTTTAAAGTCATAACTGTAGAATTTTATTGAAGTTAAAAAATTAACCGAACTTTCCGGTCAGGTATTCTTCTGTACGACGGTCTTTTGGGTTGGTAAACATATCTTTTGTTTTACCATATTCTACCAATTCTCCCAGGTACATAAACATTGAATAATCAGAGATTCGTGCTGCCTGCGACATGTTGTGTGTCACCATCAGTATCGAATAATTCTCTTTTAACTTTACCAGCAAGTCTTCAATTTTTGAAGT
>NZ_JBFHGM010000301.1:0-5941 GCF_041583095.1 Draconibacterium sp. | reverse complement strand
GGCGTCCTTACCTGGCCGAGATTGGCCTGATCGGTAAATCGCCGGGCTATTACAATTTATACCTTGGTGGAAGTTTTAACGGATCGCGTTTGAATACGCTTTACAAACAAACCATCACCGAGGAAGAGATACTGAATGAGCTGCGTCCGATTATTGCTGATTTTGCAGCAAATCGCGAGGCCGGTGAGCACTTTGGCGACTTTGTTCTCCGCAAAAATTACGTGGAGGAGATTAAAGAAGGCAAGGATTTTAAACACTAATTCCATTAGTAACGGGTAGAAATCAAAACTTAAAAAGCAAACAAACATGAGAACAACAGTATCGATATTAGGTTGCGGATGGCTTGGAACAGCGTTGGGGAGATCATTACTCCGAAAAGGCTGGAAAGTTAAAGGATCGGTGGCGTCAACGCAAAGTTACAACCGACTTGAGGTGAGTGGAATTAGTGCATTTTATGTGAAAGCCAAAGCGCAATCGCTTACGGTGGATTACAATAGTTTTTTTAATACCGATGTGCTTATTATCAGCATTCCGCCAACGCGAACCGATTGTGTGGAGGACTCATTTCCGAAAAAAATTGAGCAGGTAATTGCCAAAGTACAGGAACTGAACATTAAAAAAGTGCTATTCATCTCTTCAACTTCGGTTTACGAATCGAAAAATGCAGAAGTAAAAGAAGGCGATGAGGGAACGCCGGAAAAAGCCAGTGGGCGAGCTTTGTTAAAAGCGGAAAAACTGTTGCTGGATAATCCGGCATTTCAAACTACTGTAATTCGTTTTGGCGGTTTGATCGGATATGACCGCAATCCGGCACGTTTTGTACAAGGCAAAAATACACCGGTTTTTGATGCACCTGTAAATTTGATTCACCGCGACGATTGCATAAATATCATCACTCAAATTATTGAAAAAGATATTTGGGGAGAGGTGTTTAATGCATCGAGCCCTGAGCATCCCGGACGAAATGAGTTTTACGCAAAAGCGGCAAAGATCAGTGATCTGCCAATTCCGGTGTTTTCAAAAGACAAAGGAAGTTACAAGGTGATTAACAGCGATAAACTTATTGAGGCGCTGGAGTATAAGTTTGTGTATCAAAGTCCGATGGACTACTTAAAAGAAGTGGAAGAGTGGGCCTACAGAATATAGCAATGGAACAGTTGGGGAAAGTTTATATTGTAGGAGCGGGCCCGGGACCGGCAGATTTGCTTACTCTGAAAGCGCACAATTGTATTAAAGAGGCGGATGTGATTTTATACGATGCGTTGATTTCGCGTGATGTTCGGGCACTTTTCCCTGAGAATGCAGAACTGATTTTTGTGGGGAAACGTGCCGGTGATGGCGTTGACGTAACGGAACGGCAAAACTCCATCCACCATAAAATTGAGAAGCACGCTAAACAGGGGAAAGTGGTGGTGCGCGTGAAATCGGGAGATCCGATGATCTTTAGCCGCGGTGCCGAAGAAACTTCGTTCCTGCAAGAAAGGAATATTCCTTTTGAAGTGGTGCCGGGCATTTCGGCGTTTAATGCGGCATCGGCAGAATTTGGTATTCCTTTGACTGACCGAAGAGGAAGTAACTCATTGCACCTTCTTTCCGGGCGCGATGTGGCCGGGAAACTTCTAAGTGTAAAACAGTTGGTAAGTATTCTGGAGAACCGGGGAACTGCCGTAATTTACATGGGTACGAAAGTACTGGAGGAAATCTACGAAGCACTGGATGTCGTTCACCGCGAGTGTATTCATACTACGATTGTTTCACGCTCTGGCCGTTGGGATGCGCAAAAGTTTAAAGGAACATTGAAAGAGATGGTTGCGTTGAATAGTGAGACGCCTGTAAAAACTCCGGCTTTGATTTATCTACGAATGGAATGTTGATCTTGAAATTGATGTTTCATAGCCATATTGCAGGACCTGATAAATTCCATTGTTACATTATTTAGGAAGCTTTTGTCTTCATGCCAGACGGGCAGTTCCTTTTCCAATCGATGAAAAGGAACCAAAAATCTTGTCAAAAAATAACCTTTGCGTTTTTTCAATGTAGCCAATTAGCCCGACTGACGGATTTTTGACGAGCCCGCACTAGTTTTTCTTAAATCTTTGATAAGGGGCCTTGAGCTCGGAAATGACTTCCTCGTGCTTCGTTTTTGCATTAAGGCAAAAATGAAGGCCTCGGCAGGCGATTTAAATATTCTTTTGGTTCTTAACAGACAGTTTCACAATCGCTAATTGATAAGCTATTGTTAAGCGTAAATCGATAACAGCGAAATAGCAATAAGAACAACCGCAATAGAATAGTAGATAAGTACTTTCTTAAAACGACTCTGGCTTTTTTCCGTGAGAAATGAAGAGATCAATCCAAGGTTGGCGATAAAAAGTGCGAACAACATTAGCACGATGTGTTCAACCGGCCAAAGTCTTTTCGAAACCATATTTGTGCTTTCATCGGGGACGTACTGAAAATCAAAGCCTGCCCCCAGGTTGGTAAACATGATAAGCCCTAAAATAAGTTGCATGTACAATGCTACAATAAAAGCAATCGCAACATACTTGTCGGTTTTGGCGTAGGGGAGGTGGTTTTTTATTCCACGAACGGAGCGGTAAATCAACGTAACCGCCAAAAGTAAAAATGATACACTAACAATGTCGTGTATTATTTTTACTACGTCGGATGTGATTATTGCGCTCAGATTCATCATTTTTCAGTCCCAGTTTACAGTAACAATTTTCAAATTCTCAAACCCTTCAAACCCTTTGAACAATATTCAGTTTCATTTTCCGGTTTTCATTGGCTCAGCTTTTCTGATTACTCATCAATTAACCGTTCCAGTTTGCATTTTTGATCCAGTCGACAACGAATTTAGCATTTTCAACCGGAATGCCGGGAACAAATCCATGGCCTACGTTAAAAATCCATTTGTCTTCTTTAGCTCCAAACGAAAGGTATTCCTGCAATTTTGCTTCAATCACTTCCTGGTTGGCAAATAAAATACGCGGGTCTAGATTTCCCTGAATTCCCATATCTGCCGGAATCATTTCACGTGCTTCTTTAATTGGTACCTGCCAGTCGACACTGATAAAGTCGGCATCGCCGGGTTGCAAGTGTTTTAAACCGGTTCCCAAACCTTTTGGTAAGAAAATAGTTGGCGTACCTGTTTTCATTACTGCTGCTGATATTTTTCGTACAAACGGCATAATCAATTCCATATACAAATCAGCAGGAATAAGTCCGGCGTGCGTTTCAAAAATCTGAAAAGCAGCGACGCCATGTTTTACCTGGTTCAGCGCATATTCTATCGATAGTTCGGTAATGGCACCTAGCAACTGTTTGGCTAACTTTCTATCTTTATACAGCAGCGAAACTGCATCCGGGAACGTGTGGTTGGTTCCCAAACCCTGCACCATGTAACAAAGTGTAGTAAACGGCGCTCCGCAGAAACCGATCAATGGAAAATCTGCAGGTTTGGTTTCCTGAATTTTATCGATAACATCGTAAATGTATTCCAGTTTTGATGAATCAGGATTTATAAAAGTCATCGGATCATCAAGATCTTTCAAAGCTGTTGCAAACCTTGGCCCCGAATCGGTAAATGTCAATTCCATTCCCATCGCCTCGGGAATTACAAGAATATCGGAAAAAAGAATCGCTGCGTCAACGCCCAAATCGTAAACCGGGAGCAGTGTAACTTTGGCCGCCAGTTCCGGATCGCGCATCAGTGCTGCAAAACTGTACTGTTTTCTCATTTCAAGGTACGACGGCAAAACTCTTCCCGCCTGACGCATAAACCACACCGGTGGCCGTTCCGTTTTTTGCCCCTCAAGTGTTTTTATAAATATTCCTTTTTCCATCTATTTTGGTATTTCTTTCTTATCAACAAAATTTGTGTAACTATCTACAAAATATATCCAACTGGTTTCAGATTGATGATTGAATGGCTTGAAAAGATTGAGCCAATCTTCATCAATCTGTTTTCAATCTTTTAGTTCTTTTAAGGCGTTTAAATTGGCGTTGATGATATTGTCGATGTCTTCGTCAGTATGTACATACGAAACAAACAAACACTCAAACTGCGACGGTGCAATGTACATTCCGCTTTCCAATGATAGTTTGAAATATTCGGCATAACGTTTCGTGTCTGCACTCATGGCTTCTTCGTATGAACTCACTTTCTCTTCGTTGGTGAAGAACAAGGTCATCATCGATCCAACACGGTTCAACACTGCTTTAATACCTGTTTCTTTCAGGTTGTTGCGAATTCCTTCTTCCAGCTTTTTCGCTTTCCGCTCCAATTCCGGGTAGAAGTCGGCAGTGTTCAGAATCAGTTTCAACATCGTGCTTCCGGCTGCCATTGCCAACGGATTTCCCGACAGGGTTCCTGCCTGGTAAATCGGGCCGTTTGGTGCCAGCTGATCCATAATTTCTTTTTTACCACCATAAGCACCAACAGGCAATCCTCCGCCAATAATTTTTCCCAGCGTGGTAATGTCGGGCATTACATTAAAGTATTCCTGAGCACCACCTTTGGCCAAACGAAAACCGGTGATCACCTCGTCAAAAAGCAGCAATGCATCATTTTTAGTGGCGATATCACGCAAGCCTTCCAAAAATCCTTTTTCAGGCAGAACAACCCCCATGTTTCCTGCAACTGGTTCAACAATTATTGCTGCTATATTCTCTCCGTCTTCACTGAAAAGTTGTTCAACTGAAGACAGATCGTTGTAATTGGCCAGCAAGGTATCTTTTGCATTTCCGGCAGTTACGCCAGGGCTGTCAGGTAAACCCAGAGTGATGGCTCCTGAACCTGCTTTGATCAGGAAGCTGTCGCCGTGACCGTGGTAATTACCCACGAACTTTACAATTTTCTCGCGGCCTGTATAACCACGTGCCAAACGGATGGCACTCATTGTAGCCTCAGTTCCCGAGTTCACCATACGCACTTTTTCTATCGATGGCACCATCTCAACGATCAGTTCCGCCATTTCGGTTTCGTACAAAGTAGGAGCTCCATAACTGGTTCCTTTTTGTGCGGCTTCGTTAATTGCCGAAACAATTTCAGGGTGTGCATGACCAAAAATCAGAGGTCCCCAAGACGACACAAAATCGGTGTATTGATTCCCGTCGAGATCAACAACTTTTGCCCCCTTGGCACAGTCGATAAACACCGGATTTAAGTTTACACTTTTAAAAGCCCGAACCGGAGAGTTTACACCTCCCGGAATACTTTGCTGAGCCTGCTGAAATGCTTCTATACTTTTTGAAAACTGCATGTTTTATCCTTTTATTCCATTCAAAATTTTCGCTGCATCAACAGCTGAATACGTAATAATAATATCGGCACCGGCTCTTTTTATCGAGGTAAGAATTTCCATCATCACGCGCGGCCCGTCAATCCAATCTTTCTCTTCTGCTGCTTTTAGCATCGAGAATTCGCCACTAACATTATAGGCTGCTGTTGGCATTTTGAATTCTGTTTTTACGCGGTATATAATATCGAGGAATGACAACGCCGGTTTAACCATAACAATGTCGGCACCCTCGGCAATGTCGAGTTCCACTTCGCGAATGGCTTCATCTGAATTAGCCGGGTTCATTTGGTAAGTGGCGCGGTTGCCAAATTTAGGTGCACTTTCGGCAGCTTCGCGGAAAGGTCCGTAAAAACCCGATGCATATTTAGCCGAATAAGCCATGATGGGAATTTTCTCGAATTTGTTGTCATCAAGGGCTTCACGGATTCGTCCAACACGTCCGTCCATCATATCGCTTGGTGCGATCATGTCGGCACCGGCTTCAGCCAGCGAAACTGACTGCGCGGCCAGTGTTTCAAGCGTGGTATCGTTATCCACATCGCCGTCAATTATAGTTCCGCAATGTCCGTGTGTGGTGTACTCGCAATTACATACATCGGCAATAATGTACAAATCAGGAAGTTCTGCTTTTATTGCGC
>NZ_JBFHGM010000300.1:0-5996 GCF_041583095.1 Draconibacterium sp. | reverse complement strand
CCCATTGCTTCGGCTTCTTTCAGAGCAATTCCCATGTCTTTTATAAAATGCTCCACAAAAAATCCGGGATCGAAATTACGGTTTACAATACGTGGTGCCAGGTTATCGAGGGTCCAGCAACCGGCAGCTCCACCACTAATTGATGAGAGCATAGTTGGCAAATCAAGACCGGCTTTATGGCCATACAACAAGGCTTCGCAAACCCCGATCATTGTTCCGGCAATGGTAATCTGGTTACACATTTTTGTATGCTGCCCCGATCCGGCTTCTCCCTGGTAAACAATTTGTTTACCCATAATTTCGAACAGCGGATAAACCTTATCAAAAGCTTCTTTATCGCCACCGGCCATTATCGACAATGTGCCATTTTTAGCACCAACATCACCACCGGAAACAGGTGCATCAACTGACTGAATACCTTTTGCTTTAGCAGCTTCGTAAATTTCAACGGCTAAACTCGGCTCTGTGGTTGTCATATCAACTAAAACAGCACCCGGTTTTGCTTTTGCCAGAATCCCGTTTTCGCCAAAGTACACTTCGCGAACGTCTTTCGGAAAACCCACAATGGTAAAAATAACATCGGAAACTGCTGCAACTTCTGCCGGGCTATCGGCCCATTTTACACCGTTTGCCAGCAAAGCATCTGCTTTACTTTTTGTTCGGGTATAAGTGGTACACTCATATCCGACTTTATTTAAGTGGCCCAGCATGGATATTCCCATCACTCCGGTGCCAATCCAACCAATTGTAATATCTCTTTTCATTCGTGCTTTTTTAAGTATGCCAAAGCTAAAGTTTTCATGACATTGAACAAAATCATTCTGCCATCAATAATTCGTATTTGTAATCACTATTTATAATGAATTAATTTTACACTTTATTTGCAAAAGTGACTACCTGTTTTGATCTAAAAAAGGTAATTAAATTCCCCGCCTTTAACTCTGATTTCCTAAACCTTACATACATCTCGCCTGTAAACAAACTTTATAAAAAGTACCAAACACTCTTTTATAACATGCTCTACAACAGCATAATTGCAATTTCGTATTTATTAAAATAAAATAATTATAATTTATATTTACGGCAAAATCTTTCGCATAGATTTATAAATTGATAACGGAGAGTGGATGCTGACTACTTTCCGTTTTCTTTTAAAAATGCCTCATCCACAGCATAAAAAAACCTCCGGATAAACTCCGAAGGTTTCTATTATTACTTCAAATGTTTCTTATAGTTCTTTAAAGAAGTCGTTTCCTTTATCGTCAACAATAATAAATGCAGGGAAATTCTCCACTTTGATCTTACGAACAGCCTCCATTCCAAGGTCTTCAAAATCGACCACCTCAACAGATTTAATACTGTTTTTGGCCAGAATAGCAGCCGGTCCGCCAATCGAACCCAGGTAGAAACCACCATGCTTTTTACAGGCATCGGTAACGGCTTGAGAGCGGTTTCCTTTTGCCAGCATAATCATTGATCCGCCGTGGCTTTGGAACTCATCAACATACGGGTCCATACGGCCTGCAGTTGTTGGGCCAAAACTACCGGAGGCCATTCCTTTTGGTGTTTTTGCAGGACCCGCATAATACACCGGGTGGTTTTTAAAATACTCGGGCATTGGTTTACCTTCGTCAAGCATTTGTTTAATCTGCGCGTGAGCAATATCGCGGGCTACAATTAAAGTACCGCTCAGGTTCAAACGGGTTTTTGTTGGGTATTTTGTTAATTCGGCCAATACTTTATCCATTCCCTGATCCAGGTCAATATCCACTGCCGGACTCATCGCCGGTGCTTTTGCCGGTAAGAAACGAGCCGGATTTTTCTCCAGTTGCTCCAGGAAAATACCGTCTTTGGTAATTTTTGCTTTGATGTTACGGTCGGCACTACAGCTAACACCCAAACCTACCGGGCACGAAGCTGCGTGGCGTGGTAAACGAATAACACGAACATCGTGCACAAAATATTTTCCGCCAAACTGAGCACCTACTCCACTTTCCTGACAAATTTTTGTTACTTTCTCTTCCCATTCCAAATCGCGGAAAGCCTGACCACCTTCATTACCTTCGGTTGGTAAATGATCTAAATAACCTGCTGATGCTTTTTTCACCGTCGCCAATGTAGCTTCGGCAGAAGTACCGCCAATTACCAGCGCCAGGTGATACGGAGGACATGCAGAAGTACCCAGGTCCATAATTTTTTCCTTAACAAATTTGGTAAGGTTTTCTTCGGTCAGCAACGATTTAGTTTGCTGATAGAGGTAGGTTTTGTTACCTGAACCTCCACCTTTTGTTACAAATAAAAACTCGTATTTATTTCCTTGCTCGGCATACAAATCAATTTGTGCAGGCAAGTTTGTTCCGGTGTTCTTTTCTTTGGTCATGGTAAAAGGCACCACCTGCGAATAGCGCAAATTCCTTTCGGCGTAGGTATCAAAAATACCTTTCGACAAGGCTTCAGCATCGTTGGCACCGGTGTACACATCTTCACCTTTTTTACCAATAACAATTGCTGTTCCTGTATCCTGGCAAGTTGGCAATTCGCCCTCGGCCGAAACAGCCTGATTCATTAACATGGTGTGTGCTACAAACCTATCGTTATCAGTTGCTTCCGGGTCATCCAGTATTTTGGCCAGTTTTTCAAGGTGCGAAGCACGCAGGTAAAACGAAACGTCGGTAAACGCTTCTTTTGCCAATTCTTCCAAACCTTTCGGATCAACTTTTAAAATCTCGCGGCCATCAACTTCAATGGTCGACACATAATCTTTTGTAATACAACGATATTCGGTATCGTCTTTTAAAATTGGAAATGGTTTTTGATATTTAAAATCTGCCATTGTATAATCGGTTAAATTAATTTTCCTTCAAAGATAAAACTATTCGTTTGTTTCTATTTTATTTTAAAGCGAAACCTGAAAAATTTAACCCGAAACATTTGATGTATTTGAATCCAATGATCATTATATGCACACGCAACAACTTCTGATTTCAGAATGCTTAATCTTACTGGGATTTTTTTGTAGCAATATTTGGTTTGTATTACAAACTTATTTAATTTTATAAACAAAATAAGTATCATGAGCTCAACTACATCAAACCAGGAAATGAGTGACCACGAAATGTTGAAAACTCTAAAAACGGCTATTGCCACTTCAAAACATTCGTTATACGAAGATGGGATTCTGCTCATTTTGTGGGGGGCATCATTTACCATTGGATTCTTCCTGCACTATTACAAATCTTCGCACCTTGTGGTTTATTGGGAACGTAATATCATCAATATTTTAAATATTGTAGGAGCCGTATTATTAATCGGTTTTACCATCTATTATCTATTTTTTCGCAAACCCAAACTTCGCACTTACACTGCTATTTCAACGCGTTTTGTATGGATTGGAATTATCATTGCGCACAATCTGAACGTCATCGTTACCAAAAGCTTCTTGCAGGAGGTTGATTTTGCGCTGCTCCACCCACTTCAAATGGTACTGATTGGTTTTGCACTTTTTGTTACAGGTGGAATTTATCGATACAAGTTATTATCAATCAGCGGTGCAGTTATGTGGATTGCGGCAATATTGTGTGCCCGTGTTGAACTGGCCGACCAGTTTCTGATTCGGGCAATAGCGAACTTTATCTGTTTTGTAATCCCGGGCGTTTTAATGTATCTGAAAAGTAAAAAGCCGGCCCATGTTTAAAAACCTCGATCCACTTCTTCATTCGCAGGTACGGCTGGCTATTATGACTATTCTGCTTAATGCAAAGTCGGCCGAATTTTCGTATTTGCTCGAAAACATTGAAACCACAAAAGGTAACCTGAGTTTTCAGATCGCAAAACTTAAGGAAGGTGGTTATATTAAGGTGAAAAAGTCGTTCCGCAAAAACTATCCCCTCACCACTTTAAGTATCACCCCTAAAGGAATTACGGCCTACGAAAACTATGTAGAAGCCATTTCGGAATACTTCAAGAAATCAGGAAAACTATAGCCCAAGCCGGCCTGTTTATATATAGTTTAAGCTTTAAGCCTATTGAATTGGCTGTATATTTCATTCAATTCATTAGTTTTGAGAAAATGAAAATTAATCGAGATGAAGACGAAATCCGTTCTGTTATACATTTTACTTTTTGCTATTGTTTTTAATGCTAAAGCAGAAGTAAAACTCCCCAAAATATTTAGTTCGAATATGGTACTGCAACAAGGAATTGAAATTCCGGTATGGGGCTGGGCAAACGTAGGAGAAGAAATTTCTGTTTCCCTTCTTGCATATGAAACTAAATCAAACTACAACACCGGTGAAAAAACTACTATGGCCATTCTCCTGGCAAATGCTAAGGCCACTACTGATTCGGATGGCAAATGGTTGGTTAAACTGCCGACACAAGATTATGGTGGTCCTTATACTTTGATGATTAAAGCCAAAAACACCATTTCGTTAAAGAATGTAATGATTGGCGAAGTTTGGGTGTGCTCAGGGCAATCAAACATGGAATTTTCACTGGCACAGGTAAAAAATGCAGATAAGGAAGTGGACGCTGCCAATCACCCAAATATTCGATTATTTACCGTACCGCGTCGGGTGGCACAATTTCCTGAAGATGATATTGAAAGTGGCGAATGGCTGGAATGTACTCCACAAACGGCGCATAACTTTTCGGCTGTTGGGTATTTTTTTGGCAAAGCTTTAAAGGAGGATCTGGATGTGCCCATCGGGTTGATTCACTCTTCGTGGGGCGGCACCGTTGCCGAAACATGGACCAGCGCACAAACCATTCAAAACGATCCGGATTTCAGGGAGCCAATGATTGAGTTGCAACAAATGGATGTTGAGGAGTATAAAAAGAACAAGGAAGCAGAGATAAGAAAAATACTGGGCGGCGAAATTCCTACCGAAGA
This sequence comes from Draconibacterium sp., assembly GCF_041583095.1. Classification (NCBI taxonomy): domain Bacteria; kingdom Pseudomonadati; phylum Bacteroidota; class Bacteroidia; order Marinilabiliales; family Prolixibacteraceae; genus Draconibacterium; species Draconibacterium sp. The sequence continues at coordinate 1,105 of NZ_JBFHGM010000300.1, read as the reverse complement.
TGAAGGAATGCAAGACGGAAAGCCCGTTTGGTCTGATCCGGAGTTAAACGATACAGACTGGAGCAAAATCATTGCCCCCGGATTATGGGAAGAACAAGGTTATATTGACATTGACGGAGTAGCCTGGTACCGGAAAGAACTTGATCTTACCGAAGAACAAACACAAACGAACCTAAATCTGCATTTGGGAAAAATAGATGACTCTGATATAACGTTTCTAAACGGGATTGAAATCGGGAAAACCGAAAATCAGTATGATAAAGAAAGAGTTTACACCATCGACAAAAAATATCTGAATCCGGGTAAAAACATGATCGTAGTTCGTGTGAACGACACTGGCGGTGGCGGTGGAATGTGGGGCGCTCCGGAAGATCAGTATGTGGCTATCGGGCAGGAAAAAATCGATATCTCTGGCGACTGGAAATTCAAAATTTCAAAAGCCGTGATGCAGGACATTGACCTTGGACCCAATTCGTATCCTACCCTATTATTTAACGGAATGATTAATCCGATTGTACCTTTCGGGATAAAAGGCGTAATCTGGTACCAGGGCGAATCAAACGCCAGCCATGCAAAACAATATCAGCGCGTATTTCCTAATTTGATAAACGATTGGCGCGCACAATGGAATCAGGGTGATTTCCCTTTTCTGTTTGTGCAGTTGGCAAATTATATGAAACCGGTACAAAATCCAACAGATAGCGAGTGGGCAGAATTACGCGAAGCACAAACCAAAACGCTGGAGCTGCCAAATACCGGAATGGCATCAGCAATTGATATTGGCGAAGCTGATGATATTCACCCGAAAAACAAACAGGATGTTGGAAAACGGCTGGCGCTGAATGCTTTTAAAGTGGCATACAATAAAGACATTATATACACCGGTCCGACTTTCGAATCGGTAGAATTTAAGGACGGGAAAGCCTACATTACTTTTTCGGAAACAGGCTCGGGACTGGCAGTGAAAGACAAATACGGCTATGTAAAAGCATTTTCAATTGCGGGTGCCGATCGTCAGTTTTATTGGGCAAAGGCAGAGGTCATCAATAAAAACACGGTGGTTGTTTATTCGTATGCGGTTACCAATCCGGTGGCAGTACGTTTT
>NZ_JBFHGM010000299.1:0-6029 GCF_041583095.1 Draconibacterium sp. | reverse complement strand
ATCTGGACCAGTTCGTTTGTGTTGGTTACTTCGGGACTGGCAGGAATGGTTCTAGCTGTGAGCATCTTTTTTGTAGATATGCTTGGCCGTAGACGTTTAACCAAACCGGGAATTATATTTGGATCGAATGCCATTGCCGTTTATGTACTGGCCGATGTGTGGCGTCTGCCTTTTTATTCCTGGAAAATTGGAGGAAGCAGCTTAAACAACCACTGGATGAGTATGTTTGAAAACGCCGGTTGGAGTTTGGAAATGGGCAGCTTTTTGTATGCCGCCCTGTTTATTGGCTTCAATTTTATTCCGGCCTGGATACTTTATAAAAAGAAGATATTTATTAAGCTATAGAAATGTCACACTGAGCGAAGTCGAAGTGTGGAAGATACAGTCTTCGACTCCGCTCAGACTGACATCCCGGCTAACAACCGGGCTTTTTTTAATCTTCAATCGAAAAACCCACCTGTTTGAGGTCTTCCCAAAAACCGGGGTACGATTTGGTAACCACCATCGGATTATCAATTCGCATCGAAAATCCGGCCAAGGCCATTGGAGCAAAAGCCAGCGCCATGCGGTGATCGTGGTAGGTATTGATAATCGGATTTTCTTCCTGTTGTTCCTGATCAAGTTTTCCATCCCAGGCCAGTTCTCCAAACTCAGGCTCGGCTATGGACGCACCAAATTTTGCCAGCTCGTTTTGCAGCGCCGTAATCCGGTCGGTTTCTTTGATCTTCAAAGTTTTTAAACCTGAAAAGTGGAAGGGAATATTTTTAGCCACACACAAACACGCCATAGTTTGTGCCACATCAGGGTTCTCAATAAAATCAAGTACCAATTTCTCGGGCTGACGGTTTTTGTGTTTTTCCAACAGAACGCCCTCTTCTTTTTGTGTTGACGTTACCCCAAACTGCTCAAACCATGAGGCAATGTTTGCATCGCCCTGCAAACTATCGAGTAAAAGATTCTCCAACAAAATTTCGCCATTGTCAACCAGTGCCATAATCTGGTACCAGTAAGAAGCACCCGACCAGTCGGCTTCGCAGGTAAAATCGAGGGCAAAATATTTTTGTTCCGGCACAAAAATCACGTTATCGTCCCAACGGTACTGAATGCCAAATTTGGCCATCAGTTCCAGCGTAAGTTTTATGTATGACCTCGAAGTAATATTGCCTTTCAGCTTTAAAGTCAGTCCGTTTTCAATGGTTGGAGCAATTAGCAAAAGTGCCGAAATATATTGGCTCGACACACTTCCGTCCAACTCAATGGTTTGCCCTTTTAAATGCGAACCCAAAATCTTCAGTGGCGGACAACCTTCAGTCCCCAGGTACTCAATTTGCGCACCTAGTTTATTTAGCGCATCTACCAAAATTGAAATGGGGCGTTGCTGCATACGTTCTGATCCGGTTATCTCCCACTCGCCAACAATTTTTGCCAGAAAAGCGGTAAGAAAACGCATCGCGGTTCCGGCATGCCCGATATCGAATTTATTGCTGTTTGAAAACAATGCTGCCGTCAATACTTTTGTATCGTCGCTGTCCGACAGGTTTCGAATCGGATAAGGGCTATAACTCAAAGCATTAATAATGAGTGCCCGGTTGCTTATACTTTTTGAAGCCGGAAGGTTAATTGCTCCCTTAATTTCTTTTATGTCGGTAGTTACCTGGTAGATCATTTCAAATGTAATAATGAGGTTAATTCCGCCTGTACGTTACAGACTTTTGTAGAATTTAAGCGCTTCCAGAATCAGTTCTTTGCTACAATTCTGGTTGATGGCAATTTTACCAACTTTTGGCAGAAGTGTAAAATTAATTCGGCCCGATTCGTTCTTTTTGTCGTGTGTCATTAATTGATACAAAGCTTCAAAATCGGTCTCTTCAATTTCGAATTTGCCGTAAATATCCAACATCCAATTGGTTAGCTTATCGCAATCGGCTTGCGGGAAACCACACATTTTTACAGATAGAAAAAGTTCAGCGATCATGGCATAAGCAACAGCATAACCATGCAAAACGGGCCGGTTCTGTTTCATGGCCAGACTTTCGAAAGCATGACCAACCGTGTGCCCGAAATTCAGTGCTTTACGGATATTATTTTCAGTAAGGTCGTTGGCTACGAAATATTCTTTCACGTTTACTGAGTGGCGGATGATTTCCTGCAACAGATCGTAATCAATAGTATCGAAATCAAAATCTTTAAGCTCTGCCAAATGCTCAGGACTGTGAATCAATCCGTGTTTAATCATTTCGGCAAACCCCGAAATAAAATTGTTGCGATCGATGGTTTTCAAAAAATCCGTATTTATAACAACGGCAACCGGTTCTTTAAATACGCCAATTTCGTTTTTTAAGCCGTTAAAATTAAACCCTGTTTTTCCACCCACCGAGGCATCAACCTGCGATAACAAAGTTGTTGGCACATTCAGAAAATCGATACCTCGTTTAAAAGTGCTGGCTGCAAAACCGGCAAGATCGGTAAGCATTCCGCCGCCAATATTAATAAGCAAGGATTTGCGGTCGCCCTCGTTTTCCGACAAAAACTGCCAGATGGTTTCAACCGAACTAATCTTTTTATTGCGCTCTCCGGCCGGAACAACAACTTTTTTAATGTTGTTTTCTGCCAGAAAATTATCCAGGTTGGCTACCCAAAGTTTATCAACGGTTTCTTCGGTAGCCAGAAACACTTTGCCATTCGGATAGTTATCGATATAAGCCTGAAGTTCCTGTTCCAACTTTCGGCCGTAAATTATTTTAGAGTAAATTTTTGAATTTCCCATAAGTAGCTGCTAAATTGCGATAAAGTTACAATAAAAATGGCATTGCCTTTTTATAAGGGTGCCCGTGGCAATAGTTTTAGATATTTAATAACGAACGATGACAATAAAAAACACCGAAAAGGTTTCGAAGATCAAAAAAATATTCTTCCTGATTTCCATACTAATTGCGCTGGGTATTCTGGCGCTGTTTTTGCTCGACCATGTTCTGCTTGCACTGGCCGGGTTGGGCGTTTTCTCCATGTGGTACCTTTATTTTCATGTGGCCGATTATCAATACATCGAATATTCCGACGATACAGACAAAATTATTCTTCGCTATTACAAAGTGATCAGTTTTACCGGAAAGGTTTATAATTCCATTGAATTTCCCAAGTACCGTTTAAGAAAGGCACTTTTCGAAGATTCATTTTTTGGTAAATTATCCGATGTAACGCTTGTAATAAAAACCGATCGGGGAATAGCCGAATACCCGACAGTTAGCCTGGCCGGCTTAACTATCGACGACCGCAAACGTATTCAGGAATCACTCAATTCAATCATAAAAAACTAAGCCTGAGCTCCCTGCACTTATGAACGAAGACCTTAAATACAAAGTGGCACTATCGATGCTTCCCAACATTGGAGGTATTCTTGCCCGCAACCTGGTTGCCTATATTGGCAGCGCTGAAGGTGTTTTTTCGCAATCGGCCAAAGCATTAACAAAAGTTCCCGGAATTGGAGAAGCTTATGCCCGCCAGATAAAGAAAAACAATGTACTGCCACTGGCAGAAAAGGAACTGGAGTACATTGCTAAAAACGGAATCGACATTCACTTTTATACCGACGCCACTTATCCGCGCCGGTTAAAAAGTTGTGTTGACGCACCTCTTATTATTTACACGAAGGGGAACATGAATCTTGACGCCGAACGTGTAATCAGCATTGTGGGCACACGTAACGCCACCGAATACGGTCGGACAATAGTAGAAAATCTGTGCCGCGAATTTGCCGAACGAAAATACAACATTCTTATCGTGAGTGGTTTGGCTTATGGTATTGATGTACAAGCCCACCGATGTGCCCTGAACTACAATTTGCCGACCGTTGGTGTTATTGCTCATGGGCTCGATACGCTTTACCCCGCTATACACAAACAAACGGCGCAAAAAATGCTGGAATGTGGTGGCATTGTTACCGATTTTCCGAGCAACACCAAAATAGACCCTGCCAATTTTATTAAACGCAACCGGATTATTGCCGGATTGGCCGATGCTACAATTGTGGTGGAATCGGCACAAAAAGGGGGCTCGCTAATTACTGCCGATATTGCCTCATCGTATAACCGCGATGTTTTTGCTTTCCCGGGCCGCGCAGGCGACACATACTCAAAAGGCTGTAACCTGCTGATCAGAAATAACGGAGCGACTTTAATTGAAGGGATTAACGATCTGGAATATTTTATGGGTTGGAAAAAAACCGATAAAGTTGACGCCGTGCAGTCGAGTTTGTTTATCGATTTAAATCCCAACGAACAAAAAGTAGTTGACCTGTTAAAAGAAAAAGGCGAACTTTTTATCGATCAGATTTCGGCTGAAATAAAACTTCCGGTAAGCCGTATTTCGGCCACAATGTTAAACCTCGAATTTAAGAACCTGGTGCATGCGTTGCCCGGTAAAATGTACAAATTGAGGTAAGTCGGCTTTATTTTCTAATTTTGCACCGAAACAGAAAACGTTGTTTTCTAAATTTTATAGAATGAAGAAGACTTTTGAAGATTTAAAAGTTGCAAAATCGATATTAAAATCGCTCGACGATATTGGTTTTACTACGCCAACTCCCATACAGGAAAGAGCTATTCCGAAAATTAATTCGGGGGTGAATATTGTTGGTGTGGCCCAAACCGGAACCGGAAAAACGGCGGCTTACCTGCTTCCCTTGCTATCTCGTTTAAAAAAGCCGGAAGGAGTTGATCCGCGTGTTGTAATTCTTGTTCCAACACGCGAGCTATCGATTCAGGTGGGTGAAGATATTGCAGAATTAACTGGTTACTCGGAGTTGCGCCATGCGGCAGTATTTGGAGGTATTGGTTGGACAAAACATGCTGCTTTGCTCGAGCCGGGAATAGATATTCTGGTTGCCACGCCGGGCCGTTTGTGGGATTTGTACCAGGTCGGTGCACTGCGGTTAAAAAAGGTAAAATACCTGGTAATCGACGAAGCCGACCGTATGCTCGACATGGGATTTATCCCTCAAATCAAACAACTTCAGGAAATTATTCCGTCGCGCAGGCAAAACCTGTTGTTTTCGGCTACCTTCTCGGAAAAGATTGAAAAGCTTGCAGAAGAATTTCTCGATCACTACGATAAACTGGAAATAGCACCGTCGGCCACTCCGGTTGGTTTGGTAACACAAACTTGCTATAAAGTTCCGAATTACAGAACAAAACTAAACCTCATCAAACACCTGCTTCAGGATGAAGAGAAATTTACGCGTGTGGTAATTTTTGTGAAAACAAAAGAACATGCCGAGGGTGTTTACAAAGTGGTTCAACGAAAAGCGGAAGGCGAAAAACGGATTCTCCATTCGAACAAAGCGCAAAATTCGCGTATTAATTCTATCCAGGCATTTAAAAGTGGTGAAGTTCGGATATTAATTACTACCGATGTTTCGGCGCGTGGTATGGATGTGAGCCAGGTGAGCCACGTAATTAACTTTGATTTGCCGAACGATTACGACGATTATATCCACCGTATTGGCCGAACTGCTCGTGCCGGAAATAAAGGAGATGCAATTACCTTAATCGATCCGGCGGCAGAGTGGCACTGGAAAAAGATTGAAAGTTTGATGCGCCAGGAAATTCAGCTTTTGGATTTACCCGAAGGGATAGAAGTTGTCGAATCGGAGTTTAAAGAAAGCCAGGATATGCTGCGCGAGATCGACCGTCAGCGCAAAATCGACGATCCTACGTTCCAGGGCGCTTTTCATCAGAAAAAAAGGAAAGGCTCTTCAAAACGTTCGTTCGAAGATAAATTTTCGCGCACCAAAGAGCGTCAGAAACGAAAGAAAAGAAAAAAGTAACAGTATAAAATTGCCAGCGATGATTTTCGTTGGCTTTTTTTCTTTTTGGGCGGTGGTTACAAGCAAATAACGGTCACTTGTATGTGGTCGGGCGGGATTTCTGGAAGAAATCGTGTCAGACCCGCAGGAAAGTGGGTGCAAGGTCTGACTTGTCAGACCGCTAAAACCCCCGCCTGCCATATACAATTTGTTAACATGCGTTTTT
>NZ_JBFHGM010000298.1:0-6046 GCF_041583095.1 Draconibacterium sp. | reverse complement strand
GATTTGCAGTCATCTGAAATTGCGGCTAAACAAGGCATACAAATCCACCCGAATGCTGTTCCTCTTCATTTAAAATATGCGCAAATTCTGCTGAGCAAAGGCAAATACGACCAGGCTCAGAAATACCTCGATTTTGCTGAAAGAGTTGAAAACACCAATCCCGATGTTCACCTGTTAAGAGGTTCGGCATCGTTGATTATGGGCAACGAAGACCTGGCAAAAGCATCATTCAAAAAAGCAATCAAAGTCGGGAACGGAGAAACCGACGATATTTTATACCACGTTGGTTCGGCGTTTGTGCAAATTGGCGAAATAAGTGAGGCCATCTCCTATTTCAAAAAAGCGCTAAAACTGAATCCAAAACACGAACTGGCGCTTTACGATCTTGCATTTTTTACCGACCAGATTGGCGATTACAAAAACAGCATTAAGTATTACAATCGTTTTATTGATTACGATGTATACAATTACTCTGCATGGTTTAACCTGGGTATTGTTTACAACAAAGCCGACATGCACGATGAGGCAATTGAGGCTTATGAGTACACGCTGGCCATTAACGAAAATTTCCATATGGCCCTGTTCAATATCGGAAATGCGCTGGCCAATTCAGGACGTTTCAAAGAGGCTATAGATAAATACAGAGAATTTCTGGAAGTTGACCCGGATAATGACGATGCCTACTGTTATATTGGCGAATGTTATCTGAACCTTGACGACCAGCTAAAATCGGAGCACAATTACCAGAAAGCAATTTCCATGAATCCGGAAAATGATACGGCTCATTTTGGTGTGGGGCTGATTATGTGGATTGCTAAAAAGTACGACAGAAGTATCGACTACATCAACAAGGCCATAAAGATCGACAAGCAAAATTCGGAATACTGGCTGACTTTGGGAAAAGTTAGCAGCGATGCCGAATACCTGGATGATGCGATAAAAGCATATAAACAAGGCGCTCGTGTTGACGCTGAAAATACCGAGATATGGCTCACCTGGGCAGAGACTTTAATAAAGAATGGAGATACAAACGGTGCCATCCGAATTATGAAAAAGGCGATCGACAATAACGACGACTCGATGCTAAAATACCGCCTGGTGGCGATACTACTTGGAGCCCGGAAACGCAAGGAAGCTTATGAATGGTTACGTTCGGCAATGCTGCAGGATTTTGAAAACATCAATTACCTGTTCGATATTTACCCGAGAGCTTTAAAAAGTAAGCAGCTTAAAAAGGTTGTCGACGATTTCCGCCGGGGGGATAAATAACAAATTGCAGTTCGATCTTTATTCAAATTATTAAATCCCCGATCAAAATCAGCAGCTGGGAGTCAACCTTCTTCTTCGAATCCCTGTTTTATACCGACCATTAAAAACTTTAAGCTATCGGTTCGCAAACTCCCAATAGTTTAGTTTTTATATATCGGCATTTACCCAATTTGAAAAGAATTATAGAAAAGCCTAATTCTTTTCAGAATTGGTATAACAATTTGTTTTTGTATTTTGGCATCCCGAAATTAAAATTATACTAATTGTAATGTAGAATGCCGCAAAGCAAATTTTACATTTTACAATGGTTAATGCCGATAGACTGAAAAAGGAACATTTAGACTGAAAGAAAAAATGCGACATTTTGAAGCTAATCGGTATTTACACCGTTACAAATTCAGACCATAAATGAACAGATCAGCAAAAGATTATTTTTCACTGGCAATAAAAGGAATGGCAATGGGTGCTGCCGATGTGGTACCGGGCGTTTCCGGCGGAACAATTGCCTTTATCACCGGTATTTACGAAGAATTGATTAACTCGATAAAGTCAATCAACTTAACCGCGATTAAACTCCTACTCAGTTTTAAACTGGCTGAGTTTTGGAAAGCCATCAACGGTACTTTCCTTATCAGTGTTTTTATCGGTATTGGAATCAGTGTTTTCTCGCTGGCAAAAGGGCTTGAATATTTGCTGCACCACTACCCTATTTTAGTGTGGTCGTTCTTTTTCGGACTGATCGTTGCATCGGCTATTTATGTGGCGCGCTCCATAAAACGGTGGAAAGCCGATACCATTATTGGCGGTTTGGCCGGAATTGTAATTGCCTACCTGATTACAGTTATCACACCTGCCGAAGCAAACACCAGCTACTGGTTTATTTTTCTGTCGGGAGCCATTGCAATTTGTGCGATGATCCTACCGGGAATTTCTGGTAGTTTTATTTTGGTATTGCTAGGCATGTACAAATTCATCCTTTCGGCAGTTGGCGATATGAACATTGCGGTTATCCTTACTTTCCTTGTTGGAGCTGCAGTTGGCATCATTGCTTTTTCAAATGTGCTGTCGTGGTTATTGAAAAAATACCACAACACCACCATTGCGGTGTTAGCCGGTTTTATGGTAGGATCGCTAAACAAAGTATGGCCGTGGAAAGAAGTTACACAAACAATAATCGATCGTCACGGTGAATTAAAACCCATCGCCGAACGTAATATCTTACCCGCCACATACGAGCAAATTACAGGACACGAAGCCTGGTTGCTTGGTGCAATTCTACTGGCAATTGCTGGATTTGCACTCATTTTTGTAGTTGAAGGAATTGGAAAGAAATTGAAGAAGTAAACTGGTTTCCGGATACTTGATTCTTGATACTTGATTCTTGATTCTTGATACTTGATACTTGATACTTGATACTCACGACTCAATACTTATAAAATGAAAAGATACGGATTATTAGGCTACCCACTCACCCACTCATTCTCGAAACGCTATTTTACCGAACGTTTTGAAACGGAAAAGATAGATTCAACTTATGACAATTTTGAAATCGATTCGATATCTAAATTTCCGGATGTGGTAAAAGACAACCCGGAAGTGATTGGATTTAACATTACCATTCCGTACAAAGAACAGGTAATTCCTTATCTGGATGAACTGAATGATTCGGCGAAAGAAATTGGCGCTGTTAATACCATTCGTGTTACACGAACCGAAAACGGTGTAAATTTAAAAGGATTTAATACCGATACTTTTGGTTTTGAGTCATCACTGAAACCACTTTTAAAAGATCATCATAAAAAAGCACTGATTCTTGGAACAGGTGGTGCTTCGAAAGCATTAAAATATGTTCTTAGAAAATTGGGAATCGAATATATTTCAGCATCGATTGAAGAGTTAAAGGAAAACGAGATTCGTTACGAAGACATTGATGAGCAAGTAATCACAGAGCATCTGCTGATTATTAATGCTACACCGCTGGGAACTTATCCAAAAGTTGAAACTTTCCCGAATATCCCTTACGAATTTATAACCGACAAACATTTGCTTTTTGATTTGGTTTATAATCCTGAAGTAACGCAGTTTATGGCCAAAGGACAAGCCAAAGGAGCCACAGTTAAAAATGGCTACGAAATGTTGCTGAACCAGGCTAAAAAGGCTTATGAGATTTGGAACGCGGAAGAGTAGGTATTCAGTGATCAGTCACAGTATACAGTTTTCAGATATCTGCGTACTTAAACTCGAAACTAGTAACTCGCAACTAAAGAACATGGATAAAACAAAAGTACTTTTCGTATGCCTCGGAAATATTTGTCGCTCGCCAAGTGCAGAGGCAGTGTTTAACGGTGTTGTAAAAAAAGCCGGTTTAAGCAAACAGTTTGAGGTGGATTCTGCCGGAACATCGGGCTGGCATGCCGGCGAACCTGCCGACAAAAGAATGCAATCACACGCCATACGCCGCGATTATAATTTAACATCGCTTTCCAGGAAGTTCGATCCGCATTCCGATTTCGATTATTTCGATTACATTATCGGGATGGACGACAGCAATATGCAGAACTTAAAAAGTATGGCCCGCAATGGCAACGATTTGCAAAAACTGCACAAAATGACAGATTTTTGCAGCGATGGCCAATACGACGAGGTTCCGGATCCGTATTACGGTGGAGCCGAAGGTTTTGAGCTCGTACTCGATCTACTGGAAGACGCGTGCGAAGGGCTGCTCCGGGAAATAAGTTAAAGCTTGGTTTTGCAGGAATATACTTTCATCCCCTTATCCCATTTCGACTTGTGAAGCGATGAAGGAGAGGGGGATGAAAAACTTTATAAGTAGTTCTGTTTTATTCGAAGTGGTAAAGGAAATTTACCAAACAATCGTAGGCCGGTTTCCGCTCACCTTCGATATCAACCACAATTTTTACCTGAATTTTAGCAATTCCACGCAGGTTCTTAATGTCGTTTAACGATACCGTTGCCCTGATTTTGTCGTTCACTTTTACCGGCTGCTGGAAACGTAAACTCTCGATACCGTAATTTACGATCATCTTTACATTTCTTACATCAACAACATTGTACCACAGATAAGTCAGCATCGACAAGGATAAATAGCCATGTGCGATGGTTGTTTTAAACGGCGATTCTTTGGCTGCACGCTCCGGATCGGTGTGTATCCACTGGTAGTCGAGCGTGGCATCTGCAAATTTATCTATCTGCTCCTGAGTTATTTGAACATAATCTGAAACTCCAATAACCTGCCCCAAAAGGGCTTCAAACTCTTCGTAGTTGTTGATAATTCGTTTTTCCATTGAAAAAATAATTCTGGTAAATGATGTGCCAAGTTAATCCTTTTTCCGCAAGTATAGCAGTTTTCAGTGTTGCGAATCCTTAGTTTTTATAAAGCTTTCACAAAGAAAAACTGAATTTTTATACTTTATGTTCCATTTTTAAAACGACTTTGAAGTTATATTGAAAAATTCAGACCTACACGTCCGGTTTTTATCAGAAAATGGTCACCTTTGCATTTCAATTTATCGCATGAGAAATCTTTTCCGAACAACAACATTCCTGGCAATTGTTGCCTGCCTTTTATGGTCGACCGCCTTTGCGGGAGTAAAAATCGGACTGGAATATCATAGTCCGTTCCAGTTTGCAGGTATCCGTTTTACCATTTCCGGCCTTCTTATGTTTTTGTATTTCGGAAAACCAAAACGCTATTTTTCAGAATTAAAACACAACCTGAAATTTATACTGTTGCTCTCTGTGGTGCAAATATTTGCACAATATGCGCTGTTTTACAGTGGTATAAATTTACTTCCCGGATCGTTATCTGCTATGATCGTGGGATCGCAACCGCTTTTTATAGCATTGGTAGCGCATTACTCGTTTAACAACGATAAAATGACTCCACTAAAAACATTTAGCATATTAATTGGCGTGGCAGACATTGCCATCATCACACTAGGCCGCTCGAAGGTTGAGATGACCGGCTACCTGGAATATATTGGCATTGCAATACTTCTGGTTAATAATATTGTATCGGGTTATTCCAATGTAATTGTCGCGAAACACTCAGGCACAATCTCACCGGTTGTTTTAAGCTCCACTTCGCTCATTATTGGTGGTTTGATGCTATCTATTGTTTCTATTCCTGTTGAAGGCATTCACCTGGGGCCATTTCCTCCAAAATACTGGTACGCTTTGGCGTGGCTGAGCTTTTTATCGGCAGCTGCCATTACTATTTGGTATTCGTTACTGAAACGTCCTGGCGTAAAAGTTTCGTTGCTGAATGTGTGGAAATTTCTTATTCCCGTTTCAGGTGCTGCACTTAGCTGGATTTTGTTGAGCAATGAAAAACCTGATCTCGCTTCAATTATTGGAATGATGATAATTGCCGTGTCGCTGCTTAGCCTGAACTATGCCAACCGCAGAGAACAAAAAATGGCCATTAAAGAGGGAAAAAAGTAGCTATTCATTTAAAATCAAAAGCTCTATTTTCCTGAAATCGGTACCATGACTTTCAGCCTGAATGGATATCGTTCCGCCGCTGATTATTTCATTGCCATCGGCCGGCAATAATTTTTCGAAATACTGATCACGTGGATCCAGTTGTGGCTTTTCGTAGCTCAGCACTTCCTCTCCACCTACAAAATGACGAATCACTTCTCCGCCGTGCACTTCCACTTCAACGCTTACCCACTCGTCATCATATTGTGTTTTCGATTTTGAATCGGTGCAGTGCTGCTCCCATAACTCGCCGTTTAATATCACATTGGTTCCG
>NZ_JBFHGM010000297.1:0-6093 GCF_041583095.1 Draconibacterium sp. | reverse complement strand
GCCGATAAAGAGATTACGGTAACCGACCAGTCGATGTTAGTAATTGACTTAAGTAAAAGTATTGTAGACCGTGCTCCGAACGATCCTTTTGAAGATCTTGAACTGCCCGGATTTTTTAGCTCGATAAAAACAATCGGGCTGGATGACATTAGCAAGTCGTTAAAGAAAGCGGCCAACGATGATCGTATAAAAGGTGTTTACCTGAAACTGTCGGTAACAAACGGTGGTTTTGCTTCGGTTGAAGAGATCAGAAATGATTTGATCGCTTTTAAAGACAGTTGCGATAAACCGATTTATGCTGTTGCCGACCAAATGATTTTAGACCAGAAAGGTTATTATGTGGCAACAGTTGCCGACCAAATTGTTTTGCACCCTGAAGTTTTTCTCGATTTTCGTGGTTTAAGCAGTGAATTAATGTTCTACAAAAATGCCCTTGAAAAACTGGGTGTTGAAATGCAGATCATTCGTGGTCCAAACAACAAATTTAAATCAGCTGTTGAGCCGTATATGCTGGATAAAATGAGCGAAGCAAACCGCGAACAGCGACTGGTTTACATGAATAGCTTATGGAATCATATGCTGAAAGGAATTTCTGAGACGCGTAATATCTCGGTAGAAAAGCTGAATGCACTGGCTGATGAAGCACAAACTTACAAGAAAGCCAAGGAAATGGTGGAGAACGGTTTGATCGATGCAGCTAAATACCGCGACGGAGTGCTTGATGATATGCGCGAAATTACCGGAATTAAAGAAACAGAAGGTATTCCGGTGGTGAGTGTGAAAGACTATGTAAAAGTTCCGGTGAAAGGACACAGCAAAAAATACAGCCGAAACAAAGTTGCGGTAATTTATGCCAGTGGCGAGATTGGAACTAGCTTAAGTGCCGACGAAGGAATTAATGGCGATAAACTGGGTAAAGAAATTCGTAAAGTTCGCCAGGACAGCTCGTATAAAGCAATTGTTTTGCGTGTAAATTCGCCTGGTGGTGCCGTGTTCGATTCGGAAACTATTTGGCGCGAAGTAAAACTGGCTGCCGAAGAAAAAACACTGGTGGTATCGTTTGGCGATGTGGCGGCATCGGGTGGTTATTATATTTCGTGCCCGGCCGATAAAATTGTTGCCAGCCCAAATACTATCACCGGCTCTATCGGTATATTCGGTCAGATACCAAACTTTGGTGAACTGATGAACGACAAACTTGGTATTACTACTGATGCCGTTGGTACCAACGAACATTCGGACTTTGTTTCGCTAATGCGCCCGATGACTCCGTATGAGAAACAACGTATGACCAGTTATATTACTATTGGTTATGATACTTTTCTGTCGCATGTTGCCGATGGCCGGGGCATGACCAAAGAAGAGGTGGATAACATAGGCCAGGGCCGTGTTTGGAGTGGCGAAAACGCCATGGAAATTGGTTTGATCGATGAGTTTGGTGGATTGGAAGACGCCATAAAGCTGGCCGTTGAAATGGAAGGTTTGGAAGATTATCGTACCGTTGCGTTGCCGGCATTAACCAGCCCCTTTGAAGAAATGTTTAAGCTGGGCGGAAACGTAAAAGCTCGTATCCTGAAAAGCGAATTGGGCGAAAAATACCGCTACTACGAGCACCTGAAAAAAGCGTCTGAAATGAATGGTATTTACGCTCGTATGCCATACGATATTTATCTGCATTAAGATTGTACAACAATAAAATGGAAGGATGCGTCATTTATTAATGGTGCATCCTTTTTTGTTATCTTAGCCACCTATTTTGAAGAACATTTATGATAAAAATTTTATTATATCCGCTGTCATGGTTATACGGAATAGCTGTCTATCTGCGTAACCGGGCCTACGATCTTAAAATCTTGAATTCAAAGGAGTTTGATGTGCCCGTAATTTCCATCGGTAATATTACTGTTGGGGGTACCGGAAAAACGCCGCATGTTGAGTACCTGGTAAGTTTATTAAAAGAGAAGTACGAGGTGGCCACTTTAAGCCGGGGATACAAACGAAAAACAAAAGGATTCCGTTTGGTTGAAACCAATTCAACGGCACAGGAAGTGGGCGATGAGCCGCTGCAGATAAAGAATAAGTTTCCGGAAGCTACTGTTTCGGTGTGCGAAAACCGGGTTTCGGGAGTGGAAAAATTGCTGGAACCCCACAACGAAAAAACGCCCGATGTGGTGTTACTCGACGATGCTTTTCAGCACCGCCGGATTTCGCCGGGAATAAACATTTTACTGATCGATTACAACCGCCAGATAAAAAACGATTCCTTGCTGCCGGTTGGCCGTTTGCGCGAAGGTGTCTCGCAAATGCGCCGGGCAAATATTATTCTTTTCACCAAATGTCCCGAGGAAGTAACACCAATTATGCGTCGCATTTTGCAAAACGATGTAAACCTGTTGCCCTACCAGAGTTTGTATTTTACGCGTCTGGTTTACGGTACGCTGCAGCCGGTGTTCGATGCTCCTGCAATTGATGAAGCCAGTTACAAAGACGTGGCTTGCCACATGTTGGTGGTTACCGGAATTGCCTGGCCAAAACAAATGCATTCCTTTATTCGTAAGATGGGAACGCATATGGAAACATTAACTTATTCCGATCATCACTCTTACAGTATGGCCGATATTCGCGAGATCGAAAAAAAGTTCAGTGAAATAAAATCAGAAAGAAAGTTGATTGTAACAACCGAAAAAGATGCCATGCGTTTTAAAGACATCGGCGAGATGAGCGATGAATTGAAAAAAGCCATGTATTATTTGCCGGTGAAAATTGATTTCCTGGAAGAAGAAAAAAAGTCGTTTAATAAGAAGATATTGAATTATGTTGGAGAAAATAAAAGCAACCGCGAACTTCATAAAAGAAAGAATTCAGGCAAGTCCTGAGGTGGGAATTATTTTGGGTACCGGTCTTGGCGGACTGGTAAACGAAATCGAGATTATAGATTCTATTCCCTACACCGAAATTCCAAACTTTCCGGTGTCAACAGTTGATGGGCATGCCGGGCGATTGATCTACGGAAAACTGGGCGATAAAGAAGTGCTGGCCATGCAGGGCCGCTTTCATTATTACGAAGGTTACGATATGAAAGAAGTAACTTTTCCGGTGCGTGTGATGAAGTTTGTGGGTGTAAATAACCTTTTTGTATCGAATGCCAGCGGTGGTTTAAATCCCGATTGGCGGGTTGGCGAGATTGTATTACTTACCGATCACATTAACTTTTTTCCCGAGCATCCTTTGCGTGGAAAGAACATGAATGAACTCGGGCCGCGTTTCCCAGATATGAGCAAGCCATATAGTCAGCGTTTGCGCAACAGAGCCAAACTGATTGCCTTGGAAAATAACATCGATGTTAAAGAAGGAGTTTACGTTGGCGTATCAGGACCAACTTTCGAAACGCCTGCCGAGTACAAGATGTTCCGCATTTTGGGTGGCGATATTGTGGGGATGTCAACCGTTCCTGAGGTAATTGTGGCTCGCCACATGGATATGCGTGTTTTTGGAATTTCGATTGTGACCGACAGCGGAGTGCCCGGCGAGATTGTAGAAATTTCACACGAGGAAGTGCAGGAGGTGGCCATGAAAGCCGAGCCTAAAATGACGCTAATTATGCGCGACCTCATAAAAAGTATTTAGTACATTTGGGTGATGTTGAACATCGATAACCGGAAAACCAATAATTATGAAGCATACCGTTTTATTTCTTTTAGCAGCTGTGTTGCTGTTTAGCTGTTCAGAACCAAAATTAAAACAAGCCGAACTGGTGCTCGATACTCAGTCAACTCTTGGCGAAGGTGCACTTTGGAACTACAAGACCGGCGAATTGATGTGGGTCGACATTAAAAAGGAGATTCTGAACGTTTACAATCCGGCCACCGGTTACAACAAAGAAATGTTTACGGGGCAAATGATAGGGACGGTAGTGCCCACAGAAAGCGGCAACGCACTGGTTGCTTTGCAAAACGGAATTTATCATTTTAATCTGGAAACCGGAGCGAAAAAATTGTTGGTTGATCCTGAAGCTGATTTACCCGATAACCGTTTTAACGACGGCAAATGTGATCCGTCGGGACGGTTTTGGGCTGGAACAATAAGCCTGAGTGGCGACAAGGAAGTGGCTGCTTTGTATCGTTTCGACCCGGATACCACCATTCATAAAATGGTGGATAAGGTGAGCATTTCGAACGGCATTGTTTGGTCGGCCGACAAAACAAAAATGTACTACATCGATACACCTACGCAAAAAGTTATGGCCTATGATTACGCCGATGCCACAGGCGAAATCTCAAATCCCGAGGTTGCCGTAAACGTACCTCGTGAAATGGGATCGCCCGATGGAATGACCATCGACGAAAACAATAACCTGTGGGTGGCGCTCTGGTGCGGCTCGGCAGTGGGATGCTGGAATCCTGTAACCGGCGAGCTGATCGACAAAATTGAAGTACCTGCCAAAAATATTACCTCGTGTGCTTTTGGCGACGAAGATATGGGAACACTCTACATTACTTCGGCAAGGGAAGCTACCGGCAAAGAGGATCTGGAAAAATGGCCACATGCCGGAGGCGTTTTTAAATATCGCCCGGGAGTAAAAGGTGTGCAGGCTTTTTATTTCAACGATGTAAACTAGCAAGCTATGAACCTCCTGGTACTGGCATTGGCTCCTGTGGTAATTATTGCGGCTTATATTTATTTCCGCGATAAATATGAAAAAGAGCCCTTGCGTTTGTTGCTGTTTGCTTTACTGGCAGGAGGATTAACAGTAATTCCAATATTATTTCTCGAACGTTTTTTAGATCGTTTTACGGTGCAGTTTCCGTGGTTGTTTGCTGCGGCATGGAAAGCATTTGCCGTTGCCGCTTTTTCTGAAGAGTTGTTTAAATACCTGGCGTTGTATCTCCTGATATGGAAAAGCCCTGAGTTTAACGAAAAGTTCGACGGAATTGTTTATGCCGTTTATGTTTCGCTGGGATTTGCCGCCGTTGAGAATGTGCTTTATGTAATGGATGGCGGCTTAACTACCGGAATTATGCGGGCAATAACTGCCGTTCCGGCTCATGCAATTTTTGGAATAACCATGGGCTTTTATTTCGGGCTGGCAAAGTTTTACGAAAAACAAAGCCAAAGCCTGAAACAAAAAGCACTGTTACTTCCCATTCTTTTACACGGTATTTACGATTTTATTCTTTTTACTGAAATCGGCTGGCTTACCATTGTTTTTGTAGGCTTTGTGGTGTATCTCTATATTTCGGGATTAAAGCGTTTACGCGAATTGTCGAAACAGTCGATATACAACACCGACTACGATTTGTTAAATGAAAAACTGAGTAATACGAAATCATGAATATACCGACTTTTACCGACATTGAAAAAGCACACGAGATCGTACAGAAATATGCACACCGTGCACCGGTTTTTTCATCGGTGAGTATTAATGAAATTGTTGGTGCCGAACTGTTTTTTAAGTGCGAGAACCTGCAAAAGGTTGGGGCTTTTAAATTTCGCGGGGCGTGTAATGCGGTGTTTTCGTTAAGTGAAGAAGAGGCGCAAAAAGGAGTGGCAACACACTCTTCGGGAAATCATGCGGCAGCATTGGCGCTGGCAGCCCGAATGCGTGGAATAGCAGCACATATTGTAATGCCCGAAAACTCACCCGAGATAAAAAAGAAAGCCGTTGCCGGTTATGGTGCGAAAATTACCTTTTGCCAGCCTACCTTGCAGGCGCGCGAAAGTACGCTTGTAAAAGTGATTGAAGAAACCGGAGCAACAGAAATTCATCCCTACAATAATTTCCATGTAATAGCAGGGCAGGGAACAGCTGCTAAAGAATTGATTGAAGACAATGGCGAATTTGATGTGATGATGGCGCCCGTTGGTGGTGGAGGTTTATTAAGCGGAACAGCTATCTCATCCAAACATTTGCTGCATGCGTGTAAAGTAATTGCTGCCGAACCCGCAGGAGCCGATGATGCTTATCGTTCGTTTCATTCTAAAAAGTGGGTACCTTCCGAAAATCCGAAAACGATTGCCGATGGTCTTTTGACTTCTCTTGGAGAAAGAAACTTTGCAATCATACTGGAAAAAGTTGATGGTATCGTAACCGTT